>CAYPMU010000026.1:0-9931 GCA_964411975.1 uncultured Gammaproteobacteria bacterium
CTCATCGCGGTCCTCGGCCATAACGATCATCCCCCGATCGCCGGAAAAGGCAGCGCCGTATTCCTGCACGTGGCCCGGGAAGGATATGCTCCCACGGCTGGTTGCGTGGCCCTTTCCCGCGAGGACCTGATAGAGATACTTGCGGTCGCGGATGCCGCCGTTCAGGTGTGTATTCAGAAGTAGGCACTCTTCTTATTCAGACCCCTCCCTATGAGCAAGCGGAGTCCAGCCGTTGCGGTTCCGTCGCAGTCCTACAAGGAATACACCGCCAAATTGCGGTTTTTTTGTCGTCAAAAAAGGTTGAATTTGCGGCGGCTCGGTACGGCCGGAGGGTATCCGTTGTTCCAGGTGACCGCCGGTCCGAAACAACCGGTTTCGACGCTGGTCTTCTCCGCCGGTATCCACGGCGATGAGGTCTCCGGCCCCCTGGCCATTCTGGAGCTGGTACGCCGTTTCGATTGGCAGGGTCTGCGCCGCACCGGCGTCGTTTTGCTGCCGATCGGCAATCCCTGGGGGTTCGATCACGGCCGCCGCTTCAACGCGGCCGGAAACAACCTGAATCGCGGCTTTACAGGCAAGCGGCTCGGCGGCACGCGCCGCCTGCTTCATCGGGCCGCCCGGGCCGGCGCGCCGGACCTATTCCTGTCGCTGCACGAGGATGATGAGCAGGCCGGCTTTTATCTGTATGCCTATGGCCGACCGGGCCGGAACGAACCGTTATTGCGTCTGATAAGATCGGCCGGCCGGGGTTTCCTGCCGCTGGCCCGCGGCCCGCGGATCGACGGACATCCGGCCGCCGGCGGCGTGATCTTCAATATCCGGGACGGGTCCTTTGAGCATCGGGTCCACTTGGATGGGGTCAAGGAGAGTCTTTGCCTGGAATTACCGGACAAACATCCTCTGTCGGCGCGTGTCAGGTCCGGCGCCGCGATCATGTCCGCCGTCATCAGGCGGTACGAAACCGCTGCTTCATAAAACGCCCCGCGATCCGCGGGGCGTCTGCGTTCGGAGGATGGCCGCGCCCTAGCCGAATTCGATCCGTTCCGGCGACTTTTTGATGATCTCCATGGCCTCTTCGGCGCCGTCCACCAGTTGATAGATCTTCCGGTCCTCGGCGCTGACCACTTTGAGCTCGTCGATGAGCATCCGATCGACCCAGTCCAGGAACGGCGTCCAGAACTTCTTGCCGACCAGGATCATCGGTATCTTGACCGATATCTTCTTGGTCTGGATGAGCGTCACCAACTCGGTCAGCTCTTCGAGGGTTCCGAAGCCGCCCGGGAAATAGACATAGGCCTGGGCGGAGTAGGAAAGCATCACCTTGCGCACGAAGAAGTAATGGAAGCCGACGCCTTTCTCGACATAGGGGTTCTCGCGCTGTTCGAAGGGCAGCTTGATGTTCAGGCCGAAAGAGTCGCCCGACCCGCCGCCTTCGGCGGCGCCGCGGTTGCCGGCTTCCATGATACCCGGCCCGCCGCCGGTGACCACGCTGAAACCGTTCTCGGTCAGCAAGCGGCCGAGTTTGCGCGCCTCCTGGTACCACGGGCTGTCCTCCTTGAAACGGGCCGAGCCGAAGATGGTCACGCTTTTGCGGACGTCGGCCAGGAAGTTCCAGCCGTCGACGAATTCGGCCATGATGCGCAGGACCCGCCAGTGGAAGGACGTGCGGAAATCAGCCTCGTGCTCGATGACCGGCAACTCGGAGGCCGGGACGTTCAGTTGGCCCTTGCCGAAGGACTTCTTTTTTTGTTTGTAGTATTTCTTTCCCATAGTTGGCGGCCGGTAGGCCGGTTACTTCGCCTGAAGCAAATTAGACACTTCGGGTCTGGTCTTTTCGGTTTCGGCCGCGAGATACATTTCCAGCGGCTTGAGGTTGAACAGGCTGGCCACCAGGAGATCGGGCAGCGATTCGATGCGGGTATTGTAGGCGTTGACGCTGGCGTTATACAGTTCGCGCCGGTCGGCGATCTCGATCTCCAGGCCGGTGACGCGCTGCTGGAGGTTCAGGAAATTCCGGTCGGCCTTGAGGTCGGGGTAGTTCTCGGCCACGGCGAAGACGGTCTTGAGCGGCCCGGCCAGCTCGTTCTCGGCGGCCAGTTTGCCGTGGACGTCGCCGGCGCCGAGATAATGGGTCCGGGCGGCGGTGACCGATTCCAGCAGCGTTTTTTCGTGAGCCATGTACCCTTTGACCGCGGCGATGACGTTGGGCAGTTCGTCGTAGCGTTGCTTGAGGATCACGTCGATGTCGGCCCAGGCCTTCTTGACGTTGTTGCGCAGGGTCACCAGGCCGTTGAAGATAATGAAGAAATAGATCAGCGCGGCGACGGCGGCCAGGGCGGCCAGGAAACCGGCGGCGATCAAGGCGTAATTGGGCTCCATATGATCTGATTACAGGTTTAAGGCGTAAATTGCGGCGATCAGTCCGGCCGTGGCCAGTACGGCTCCGGCGACGATCGACTGCCGGCCGGCGCTGAGGCTATAGGCCGTCAGCCCCTCCTTGTGCTGGCTGGATATGAAGAAGGGTTCGCCGTCGCGGTACCGGATCATCTTGTCCCCGGCGGCCGTGGCCTGGGAGGTGTCGGCGACATGCGGATTGTCGCCGGCGAAGCCCAGGACGAACAATTGTTCCCCGGGCCGGATATATGATTCCGAGTAGCGCAGCAGGTCGTGCCGGCCCGGCATTCCGGTCCGGGTAAGGATGTTCGGCGGCAATTCCAACCCCAGGATGGGCGTATTCACGCGGTCCGCCGGCGTATCGACCTCGGCGTTCTTGGGGTCGACCAGGACCTTGCCGGTCTCGTCCTCGATGAAAAAGGGCACGCTCCATCGGCCCGAGTCGATCTGCCGCCACTCCGCGCGCACCCGGCCTTTATCGTCGCGCCGTTCGTACTGTTTTTCCAGGGAGTAGCGGAAATAGACGCAGGGAGTCGCCGAGAACGGCGTCATGGTTATCTCCTGGAAGGGGACAATGGCCCCATGCACCTCGGCGCGGCCCATGGCCAGCGACCGTATCTTCGAGGTCGGCGTGTCCTTGACCAGCCGGCTTTTTTTCAGCAGGCGGAAGCCGTTGAAGAACAGGATCAGGCCGATGATCAGGCCCAGGCTGCCGAAGGCCAGGACGTCCCCCGGGGTGACCGGCGATCCCGGGTCGGTGACTATCTGCGACAGGGTATAGGCGGACGTCGAGGATTCGGCCATAGGATCGGATCAATCCGCGGCTTTGTCGATATCGCGCTTCGGCATCGATCCGAGCAGACTTTCCGTCCTGATGCGTCGGAGGTTGGAGATCAAAGGCCGGACGCCCAGGAAGATGACCAGCGTCGCGGCCAGGGCGGCAGTGGCCATCTTGGCCAGATCCGCCAAAGCGAAAGACCGGATGCTGCCGGTGGCCATTATGCCGCCGTCGGGGTCGAACATGTACAGGCTGGCACCGGCGATGGAGCCGAGCGCCAGGACGGCGGCGACCGAACCCAGGAGGAAGATGAATTGCTGGAAGTTGATCTCTTTTTGGAGATTTTCCTGGTACATCAATCCGGTGATCTCCACGGTCGAGCGCAGATAATCCTCGAGCATCTCCCAGAGCCGGTCCACGTAGCGGGTGGCCGATTTCAGTTTCGCGAAGCGGTAGGCTTCCAGGCCGCGCAAGGCCTCGGCCTGTCCGGAGTCGTCGGCCTCGGAGCGGCGCTCGTCGAGGTAGGAATCCATCTGGTTCAGCCGGGCGCGCAACACCGAGAAATCCCGGTGGTAATCGAGCAGCCGGTCGCGGATGGCCGGCAGTTCCCTGAGTGCCAGGGCCTGGCGGGCGCGCAGCTGCTCGATCTCTTCCCAGACCGTGCGGTGGGTGTCCAGGAAATGCCGCAGCTTGTGCTCGTATTCGCGGGACAGCAGGATCATTCCCGCCAGACGCCGGCTGAAGTCCTCATCGGCGCCGCAGATGAAGACCAGGTTGTCCGCGTAATGGACGGCGACCTCGCCGCGACGGGCCGTGAAATGCACGGTTTCGCCGCATTTGGCGGCCAGGTCGGCGACCTCCCGCTCCGGCGCCGGTCCGGCGATGATGATGACCGGACGCAGGGCGGCGTGTTTGAAGGTGGGGGTTATCACCGGCGTGCCCACGCTGTAGATCAGGCCCAAGGCCGGGACCATCCGGTGATCGTAGAATTTCCTGAGGTCGTCGATGCCGGCGACGGCATCCTGCGTCTTCCGGCCGATCAGCAGCAGGCCGTCCTCGAAGTACTCGACCGCGTGGCCGTCAAGGTCGGCGACGACCTTGTCGAAGCGGCCGCCGACATAAGCGACCCCGGTCGGCGCCAGCTTCTTCTGGAGGGTTTTGACCTTGCGGCCGTCCAGCGGTAGGTGGGTGGTCCCTGACCTCAAGAACGTGAAGTATTCCTTGAGATGCAGCTTGGTCCGCGGGAACCAGCTGCCGGTGACGAGTGTCTTTATTTCCATAGCATGACCGGGATCTTTTTGATATCCCGCGGTGAAGGGTATTTGCGCAAAATTCCGCGCTTGGCGCCCATCTGCTGGACGACGCCGGAGGCGTTGAGCGTGCCGACGGCCAGCGCTTGGGGCAGGTCGGCCTTCCGGGCCAGGGCGGCGACCAGGCCGGAACCGAAGGCGTCGCCGGCGCCGGTGGTGTTGATCCGCCGGATATCCTGGACCACGCCGCTGTGCCAGGCGCGCTTGCCGTCGTCGGCGTAAGCGCCGTTGATGCCGTCGGTGATGATCGTGGCCAGACGCGGCAGCCGCCGCAGCGGGGCCAGCAGGCGCCGGACGCTGCGCGACCTGGTGTCGGTCAGCAGCATGGCCTCCTCAAGGTTGATGTTGAAGACGTCCACCTGCCGGATGAAGATGGCCAGTTTTTCCCAGCCGTTCCTGAGTTCCTGTCCTCCGGGGTTCCAGGCGACGCGGATGCCGTGACGGTCGGCCTGCTCCAGGAGCTGCTGCAGTACCTCGATCTTGCCGCCGAGCGAGGTGATATAGAACCATTTGGCCTTCAGCTTGCTCCAGGGGATCAGGTCCGGGCGGATGTTCTCGGAAGCGCCGCGGTGCACCAGGATGGTCCGTTCGCCGCTGCCCGACAGGATGATCACGGAAAAAGCCGTTTGGCGGGCACGGTCGGTCTGGACCAGCGCGGTGGAAACGCCGTCCGCTTTCAGCGCCGCCAGGATGTCCCGGCCGTTGGCATCGTCGCCGACGGCCGTGACCGTCGCCGTCCGCAGGCCCAGCCGGCTGAAAGTGACTGCGGCATTGGTCGCGCCGCCGCCGGTCTCCATGACCATGTCCTGGACATCGATCTTCGAGCCCAGCGGGAAACAGGCGTCCGCGCCGGTCGGCGAATGGTCGCAGTCGGTGATCTCCATCGCCGCACTGCGGATGAAGACGTCGCGGGTGGCCGATCCGATGGTGATGATGTCGTACATAGTGAGTGGTGGAGTTGGGAAGCGCTGGGGCGGTAAAGTCTTAGCAAACGACTTCACGTCTTCAGTACCTCGGTCTTTTGATGCTTCGGACTTCATTTTTTAGCCCGGCCCCTGGAACCGAAGAGTTCCATTTTGTGCCGGACCACCTCTTTCATCAGTTTTTTGGACGGGGCCAGGAGCACGCGCGGGTCGATGGTCTTGTGGCTGCCGATCAGGGCGTCGCGCAGGCCGGCGGTGAAGGCGATACGGAGATCGGAATCGATATTGATCTTGCGGATACCGCGGCTGATGGCGCGTTTAATGTCCTTGTCGGACACGCCGACGGCGCCGCGCAGGCGGTCGCAATCCTCCAGCAGCTCGCAATAATCCTTGGTCTTGGCCAGCAGCGCCGGCGAAACGCCGGAGGCGCCGTGCAGGACCAGCGGTATCTTCACCAGGGCGTCGATCCGGGCCAGGCGCCTGATGTCCAGTTCGGGAGCGGTCTTGGATTTGAACGCGCCGTGCGCCGTGCCGATGGAGATGGCCAGGGCGTCGCAGCCGGTCATTTTGACGAATCTGACGGCTTCGTCGGGGTCGGTGAAGAAAGCCTCCTTTTCGCTGACGCTGACCAGGTCCTCGACGCCTTTGATGGCGCCGATCTCGGCCTCGACCGAGACGCCTTTTCTCCTGGCCCAGGCCACGACCTGCCGGGTCTTGGCCGCGTTCTCCTCGAAGGGCAGGGTCGAGCCGTCGAACATCACCGAGGTGTAGCCGGAGTCGATGGCCCGCTTGATGAGCTTCAGGTCCTTGCCATGGTCGACGTGCATGGAGACGGGGACGGGGGACTTGGCCGCCGTCCGCATCAGGGACAGCAGGTAATCCATGCCGGCATATTCGATGGCGCCTTCGCTGGTCTGGAGGATGACCGGCGAGCGTTCTTCGACCGCCGTCTCGATGACGGCCTGGAGTATCTCCAGGTTGTTGACGTTGAAGGCCCCGACGGCGTAGCCGCCCTTGTCGGCCGCGGCCAGTATTTTTTTATTGGTGGTCAGCATAGGAGTTGGGAAGCGGGGGAGCGCCGGAGGGCAGAAGCGGCGGCATCACCACTTCGACGCTTAGGACTTTCTTTTGATGGCGCGTTTAACGGCTTCTTTGATGTGGCTGATGCCCAGGCCGAATTTTTCCATCAGTTCGGCGGCTTCGCCGGATTCGCCGAAGCGGTCGCGGATGCCGACGAATTCGACGGGCGTCGGCCGCTCGGCCGCCAGGAGCTCGGCGACGGCCGAACCCATGCCGCCGCTGATCTGGTGCTCTTCGGCCGTGACCACGGCGCCACAGCGTCCGGCCGCGTCGATGACGGCCCGTTCATCCATGGGTTTGACGGTGTGGTTGTCGAGGACCAGGCAGTCAATGCCTTCCGCGGCCAGCTCCTCGGCGGCCCGCAGGGCCTGGTGGACCATGACGCCGCAGGCGATGATGGCGGCGTCGCGGCCGTCGCGGCAGAGCACGGCCCGGCCGATCTCGAAGGGCGTCGCGGCGGTGGTGAAGACGGGGGTTTTTTCCCGGCTGAGGCGCAGGTAAGCCGGACCGTCGGCGGCAGCCAGGGCCAGCGCGGCTTTCTCGGCTTCGACCGCGTCGCAGGGCACGACGACTTTCATACCGGGCAGGGCCCGGGTGATGGCGATGTCCTCAAGGGCCTGATGGGTCGCCCCGTCGGGACCGACGGTGATGCCGGCGTGGCTGCCCACGATCTTGACGTTGGCGCCGTTGATACAGACGTTGGTCCGCACCTGTTCCCAGGCCCGGCCCGGGGAGAACACGGCGTAGGACGCGGCGAAGGGTTTCTTGCCGGCCAGGGCCAGGCCGGCCGCCAAAGCGACCAACAGCTGTTCATGGACGCCGAGCTGCACGAAGCGTTCGGGAAAGGCTTTCTGGAAAGGCGCCATCCGGGTGGATTCGGTCACGTCGGCGCACAGGCCGACGACGGCGGCATCCCTTTTGCCGGCCTCCAACAGGCCGCGGCCGAAGCCGTCGCGGGTGGCCAGGCGCGGCAGCTTTTCTGCCGGTTCATTCGCTAATTTTGCCGCGGGGTTGAGCATAATTTCAGTGTCCGGCTTCAAGTTCGGCGCCGCGTTTTTTCAGCTGTTCCAGAGCCTTGTCGGCCTGCTCCCGGTTCGGCGGCTGGCCGTGCCAGCGGAAGTCGTTCTCCATGAAATCTACGCCGCATCCGGGAACGGTGTCGGCGATGATCACGGTCGGCCGGTCATGCGTGCTTTTGGCCCGTTCCAGCGCGTCGATGATCGCGGGCAGGTCGTGACCACCGATCTCGATTGCTTCCCAGCCGAAGGCCCGGTATTTGTCGCGGAGCGGCTCGAGCGGCATGATCTCTTCGGTCCGGCCGTCGAGCTGGATATTGTTGCGGTCGACGATGCAGACCAGGTTGTCCAGCCGTTTGGCCGCCGCCAGGAGGACCGCCTCCCAGTGCAGTCCGGCGTCGTGTTCGCCGTCCGAGGTCAGACAATGGACGCGCCACTTGGCGCCGTCCATCTTGGCGGCCAGGGCCATGCCCGCGGCCTGCGCCAGTCCGGCGCCGAGCGGTCCGGAGGTGGTTTCCAGCCCCGGCAGGCGCAGTCTTTCGGGGTGGCCCTGCAGGCGCGATCCCAGTTTCCGCAGGGTCTTGAGTTCGGCGGGGTCGAAATAGCCGGCGCGGGCCATGGCGGCGTAGCGCACCGGGCAGATATGGCCGTTGGACAGCACCAGACGGTCGCGCTCGGCCCAGTCCGGATCTTTCGGATCGTGGCGCAGCGCGTGGAAGTACAGGACGGCGAAAATGTCGGCCATGCCCAGGGCGCCGCCCGGGTGCCCGGAACCGGCTTCGACCAGCATGGAAATGACGTCCTGCCTCAGGCCGTTGGCGATCAGTTCCAGCTCCTTGATCTTGTCCTCGTGGATGTGGGCCATAGCCGCCCGGGTCGGGTCATTCGAACTTCTTATCTTTGATGTGTTTGGCCAGTTCTTCCCGCAGTAGCTCGACGTGTTTCTGGTCGTCCGCCAGGATCTTCCTGAGGATGGCCTGGCAGTTCCGGCAGGAAAGCTCCGCGGCGTCGCCGGCGTAATATTTTTCGACCCGCCAGGTATCGTCCAGCTTGGACAGCAGCATTTTCACGAGGTTGTAATTGGCGTTTTTCATAGGCTGTCGGCGCGGTCCGGCGTTTTAGCATCCGGCGCAGGCCTCCCGGAACTGCTTCCAGGCCCGGGCCGGGTCGGGCGCTTCGGTCAGGGCGCTGCCGACAACCAGATTGTCGGCTCCGGCCGCGAACAGTTCGGTGACATTGGTCGGCTTGACGCCGCCGTCGACATAGATCTCCAGCGACGGCCGCAGTTGTTTAAGCATGGCGATCTTTTCGAGGGTGATCGGCTGGAAGGGCTGGCCGCTCCGGCCGGGAGCGACGCCCATGACCATGACCGCGCGGAAGAAGTCGATGTTATGCGACAGGCGCGACAGGGGAGTGTCGGGGTTGATGGCGATGCCGACGCGGTCGGCCTTGCCTTCCGCCGACCGGACGATCAGTTCGTCGCGGGTCGTGGCCTCGGCGTGGAAGAAGACGCGGCTGGCGCCGGCCGCCAGCCAGACCATGGCCGGGTGTTCGGGTTCGGCCACCATCAAATGAGCCTCGAAATCCAGGTCGCCCAGTATTTCCTTCATTTTTTCCGGCGCGGCCCAGGTGGTGTTGTTGACGAAGATGCCGTCCATCACGTCGATGTGGACGAAAGTGGCGAAAGGGCGGACCCTCTCGACCTTCTGGCGGAACTCCTCTTCGGTGGCGGCGAGGATGGCGGGGATGATCTGGGGCATAATCCTACTTTCTGGAGCGGGGGTGTTTTTCGTAACCGGTTATCCGGCGCAGGCGGCGGACATGGCGTGCGGCTCCGGAGAATCGCGTCTGGAGCCACAGGCCCACGAGCTTCCGGGCGGCCGCCGGCGCGCCGCTCTTCGTGCGGCTGCCCAGGCACATGACGTTGGCGTCGTTGTGCCGGCGGGACATCACGGCGGAATAACGGTCATAGACCAGGGCCGCCCTGACGCCTTTGACCTTATTGGCGGCCAGGCATTCGCCGATGCCGCTGCCGCCGAAGACGATGCCGCGGTCCCGTCCCCGGGACCTGGCCACGGCTTCAGCCGCCGGGATGATGAATTCGGGATAGTCGGACGGTTCGGCGGAAAAAGCGCCATGATCGCAAACCCGGTATCCGGCCCGGCGCAGGTAACGGCCGATCGTCTCTTTAAGCTCAAAGCCGGCATGGTCGGTGGCCAGATGGATCGTAGGTCGGGGCTTGCTCATAGTCATTCTCGACTACATATATTTTATCATTTTTAAGGCCGGCTGTCATTTTCGCCTTATCTCCGGCCGACCGTCTTCGGCCGGCAGGAAGCCGATCAGGCCGGCCGGGTCTCATTTACAAATCGGCACTTTCCGCTTATACTTGGCTTTATCCGGCAAAATAAACCCCTAAGCGACGCTTTT
>CAYPMU010000027.1:0-9509 GCA_964411975.1 uncultured Gammaproteobacteria bacterium
GCAGCGCCTGGCCGAGTCCGGCCGCCAGCCCGAAAACCGGCAGAGCGATGGCAGCCGTATCAAAAGAGACGCCCAGGCCGTATTTGAACGACGGCTCGGGGGCGGCGGCGGCGACACCTTCAGCCCGGCGCCGGCGCTGGCGCAGCCAGGCCGGTTCGGCCGGCCGCGACGACGATATTTTTTCGGATGAAGCGGTCCTCATAATATCATCCGACCGATCTTTCCATTTCCAGATCGATCAACTTGTTCAGTTCCACGGCGTATTCCAGCGGCAGCCTTTTGATGACCGGGTCGACGAAACCGGTGACGATCATCTTCTCGGCCTGCTCCGGCGTCAGTCCGCGGCTGGTCAGATAAAATATCTCCTCCTCGCCGATACGGCCGACCGTGGCCTCGTGGACCACCTCGGAAAGCGCGTTGTCGACGCGCAGCGTCGGATAGGTATTGGTCTTGGAGTCCTGGTCCAATATCAACGAATCGCAATTAACGCTGGCCCGGGATTCGATCGCCGCCGCGCCGACGCGCACCAGGCCGCGGTAGGTGGCGACGCCGCCGCCGCGGCAGATGCTCTTGGACCTGGTGACGGACACGGTCTCCGGCGCGGCGTGGACCACTTTCATGCCGACGTCCTGGTTCTGCCCCGGGCCGGCGAAGACCACGCCCAGGCCGTCGGACCGGGCGCCGGCGCCGCGCAGCACGCTCATCGGATAAAGCATGGTCGTGCCGCTGCCGAGATTGCCGCTCAGCCACTCGATGGAGCCGCGGGCGTCGACCACGGCCCGTTTGGTGTTGAGGTTATAGGTGTTCTTGCTCCAATTCTCGATGCTGGAGTATTTGACGGTCGCTCCTTCCTTGACGTGGACCTCGACGCAGCCGGCATGCAGCGAACTCTGGGCGTAACGCGGCGCGCTGCAGCCCTCGATATACTCCACCGAGCTGCCCTGGTCGGCGATGATCAGGGTGTGCTCGAACTGGCCGCCGCGCTGCATGTTCATCCGGAAGTAGGCCTGCAGCGGCAGGCCGACCTTGACCCCCGGCGGCACGTAAATGAAGGTGCCGCCGCTCCAGACCGCGGCGTGCAGCATCACGAACTTGTGGTCGCTGACGGGTATGCAGTCGGTCATGAAATACTTGCGCACCAGTTCGGGATAGAGCCTGACCGCGTTGTCCATGTTCTCGAAGATCACGCCCTGGCTGCTCCATTCCTTCTTCAGCTTGTGGTAGATGACCTCGGAATCGTATTGGGCGCCCGCGCCGGACAGCATATGGTGTTCGGCTTCGGGAATGCCCAGCCGGTCGAAGGTCGTCCGGATCTCGGCCGGGACCTCCGACCAGGAACTGGATTCATCGGCCGCCGGACGGGAATAAAAGACGATCTGTCCCAGGTCCAGCCCGGACAGGTCCGGTCCCCAGGCCGGCAGCGGCGTCTTCTGGAATAATTCCAGGGCCTTCAGCCTTTTTTCCAGCATCCATTCCGGTTCGCCCTTCTGCCGCGATATCTCCAAAATGACCTCGCGGTCGAGGCCCGGCTTCAGGGCGAAATCCGGAGCGCTTTTGTCGGCGCGCCGCAGGACCGCCCCCAGGTCGTTCACTGTCTTCCGCTTAACGCTCATGTTGCGTGCGTTTTTTCCTGGCGCGGCCCAGGCCGGCCGCTTCGGAAATGCTCATGTTCTGCAGCGTGCCGAGGATCTGGTCGCGGATCTTCATCCAGACGTCGCGGTTGGCGCAGGTCTCCGACAGGATGCAGGACCGCTCGTCGGCCAGGCAGTCGATGACGGCGATAGGCCCCTCGATGGCGACCAGAATGTCGGCCACGGTCAGCTTGCCCGGCGCCGCGCCCAGGCGATAACCGCCGCCGGCGCCGCGACGGCCGACGATGATCCCGGCCCGACGCAAAGGGCGGGCCACCTGTTCCAGGAAGCCCTGCGAGATGCCGGCCGCGCCGGCGATCTCCTGCAGTGTGGCGGACACTCCGGCGTCGTAGCGATTCGCCAGTTCGGTCGCCAGCAGCAGACCGTGATGGATCTTTTGGGGCACTTTGAAGAAT
The DNA here is from genome assembly GCA_964411975.1 of uncultured Gammaproteobacteria bacterium. Lineage (GTDB taxonomy): Bacteria > Patescibacteriota > Patescibacteriia > SG8-24 > SG8-24 > CAYPMU01. The sequence goes on from CAYPMU010000027.1 coordinate 2,048, forward strand.
GACCTCATATTCCTACCTTGTAGATAGGATTATATAGCATCAGGCCGGACGGGTCAAGCAGGCGCCCGGCCCGGCTTTTGCCGGCCGGTCATCCATAAAAAAAACGCTGGCACTGTCGTCCGGCGGCTGGCAGACCGTTCCCTTTGTCGTTCTAAAGATCAGCCCGGAGCCAGCCAGCCCCGGTTGGCCTGCGACCGCAGCTGTTCCGATTCGTCCGGCCTCTTATAATCGTCGGCCAACCTGAACGTATTCCCCTTCTCCGGATCGGAGACCTCGATGACCGTGCAATCGGTCAGGCTCTCCAGACGGTGTTTTTGGCCGGGGACGACCGCGTACCCTTTCCCCTGCTCCATCTCGATATGTTCGATCTCGCCCCGGTCGTTCTCCAGCCATATGACCGCCCGTCCGCTGACCAGGCACATGGTCTCGGATTTTTCGTCGTGGTACTGGAGCGAGAGGCGCCGGCCGGCCCTGACCGTCAATATTTTGCCGGTATGCGGCGAGCCCTTGGCGGTATAGATGATCTCCCGACCCCAGGGTTTCTCGACGAGCTCCTGATAAGGATGCGTGGAATAGGCCATATGTTTCCCGACCGAATGATCATAACACGGCCGGCCGGGCAGTTGAAGTTCGCACCGCAAATTGTATAATGTCCCAGTATGCAACACAGCGGACGCCATATCCTGGTCACCGTCGCGTCTCTGGCTTCAGCCTTATTTTTAGGCCTGCTGCCGGCCGCGGCCGCCACGTTTAATCCACAGCTGATCATCACCGATAAGGAGATCAGGCAGTATGACTCCCTGTCCTTTGCCGAGATCAGCCAATTCCTGAACAAGAAAGGCGGACTGAATACCTGCTTCGACGTCGATGCCATCGACGGGCTGCTCAAGAATTCCGCCCAATTGGTCGACGACGCCGCTAAACGTTACCGGATCAACCCCAAGTACATCCTGGCCCTGATCCAGAAGGAATCGGGCGCGGTCGAATCGGCCAAACCCACCCAGAAGCAGCAGGATTGGGCCACCGGGTACGCCCTGTGCGACGGCTGCACGAAGCAGAATCCGCTGGCCCAAAAATACAAAGGGCTGGCCAAACAGATCGACGCCGGCGCCGGTTGGATGGATTGGTACCTTAACAAGGCCCCGAATACGCCGAGCATGCTGCAGCAGGGGGAGACGCTCACCGTGAGCCGGACCCGGGTCACCCCGGTCAACCTGACGACGGCCGCGCTGTACACTTATACTCCCCATTTGCACGGCAACCGCCTGCTCTGGAGCATCATGAACCGCTGGTTCAGCGACGGTTCCCTGCCGCAGTTCCCGGACGGCACCCTGATCCGCAACGAATCCAACGGCGCCGTGGCCCTGATCCAGGGCGGCAAGTTCCGGCCCATCGCCAGCGCCTCGGTCCTGGAGACCCGTTTCCGGAACAGCAATATCGTCGACCTCAACGAATATGACTTCCGGGACCTGCAGGAGGCCATGCCCGGCAAACCAGTGCTGTTCCCCGACCTGTCCCTGGTCCGCACCGAGACCGGCGACACCTACCTGTTGGTCGGAGCCCAGCGGCGGCTGATCGTCTCGCCCGAGGTCTTCGCCCGGATCGGCTTCAACCCGGAGGAGGTGGAAGAGGTCAAAGCCGGCGACATCGACGATTACGCCGAGGGGCCGGCCATCACTCTGGATTCGGCGTCGCCGTTCGGCCGGCTGCAGCAAAATACGGACACCGGCGGGGTGTATTTCGTCCAGAACGGCGCCAAACACGCGATCTGGGACAAAGCCATCCTGACGGCCAATTTCGCCGGACAAAAACTCGACCCGGCGTCGCCGGAAGCGCTGGCCGCCCTGGCCGACGCCGAACCGGTGAAGCTCATTGACGGCACGCTGGCTAAAAGCCCCGACGATCCCGCCGTTTACGTCATTTCCAACGGCCTGAAACGGCCGATCCCGTCAGAGGAGGCGTTCTACGCTTTCGGTTACAAGTGGAACATGGTCCTGACCATCGGCGCCCGCGCTCTGGACCTGCACGGGACCGGCGAACCGCTGCTGATCATCAGCACCAACAAGGTGACGGCCGCAGCCGTCGGCATCGATTGACGGCCGCCGACGAGATCAGAAAACCCCGCGGACGACGCGGGGCTTTTTCAATCGCTATTAGGCCTCACTTATTTTCGACCAGTTTCTTGATCAAGGCGACCAGGGTATCGGGGGTCATCTCCTGCTTCGGCATGTAACTGGTGGCGCCGGCATCCATCCCGTGTTTGACATCCTCCGGATCGCCCAGCGCCGAGATCATTATTACCGGCAGGGACTTGTAGGCCGCCTCGCCGCGCAGCTTTTTAAGCAGTCCGTAGCCGTCGAAAAACCCCTCCTTTTCCGGCATCATTACGTCCAACGTTATCAGGTCGGGCTTATTGGCCTGGATGACCGTCCAACCGTCGGCCGGATTCATGGCCGTGGACACCTGGAAACCCTTGGGTTCCAGGATAGCCCGGAACAGGTCGGCGTAGAACGGGTCGTCATCTATGCACAGTATTTTTGGACTCATATCCCGCTTCAAGTATCTCGAAACTTATACTAATACATTATACCACCTGCGCTTAAAAAAATAAACCGGGGTATAACCCCGGCGGCGTCCTCAGTTGCTGATCTTGGCCAGCACAGCCAGCAGGTGTTCGCTCAGGGCCTTCCGCCCGGCCTCGTCGAGCTGGCTGACCTTGGTCAGGCCGCGGGCCTGAAGGAACATCTGGGTCTCGGGAAAGCTCGAGTTCACGTCGTCCAGGCTTTGGCTCAACTTGGTGAGGTTGTCTTTGACCTCGGCTAATTGCTCGTCATCGAGCATCGACAGACCCTTGATCAGGGTCTCTCGGTCTTTGGGATCAAGCGCCATGTTCGCCTCCTGCGATAGAAAAGGACGGTCCGTCGACAGGCGGCCAGCGCCCGTCGCCGGAAGCCAACATAGCAGGAGTCGCGGCATTTAGCAACAGTCGCCGGCCGGGCGCGCGGCGCGGCTCGGTCAACCCAAATACTCGATCAGCTTGTTCACCAGCAGCTGGTGGCGGATCTCGTCGTTCCTGATCCGGTCGATGTCGTCATGGAAACCGTTGATCGCCAAGCCGCCAAGTATCTCCTTGCATAACTCTTCGGCCTTCTTTTCCATGGCCAGCGAATCGCGCAGTATCTTTCGGGCCTCGTCAAGCTTCGGTTGGTTGGTGGCGTCAGCCATATCATTTGATCTTTTTAAGGACATGCTCCAGGACCTGCTTGTGACCCCGGCTTTCCGTGACCAAAGTCGTCAACGCGGATTCGGCGGCCGGCCGGTCGGCGCCGAAAAGACCCATGAACCCGCCGTCCTTCAGCAGTTCCATGTAAACCTTGATGAATTCATCTTCGTAACCGACGCCTTCATCCAGCGAGGCCCGCAGCACGGCGATCTCGTCGACCTGGCCGTGCAACCGCAGCCGCATCCTGGTCCGATACAGCCCCACGACGGCCGCGACCGCTATGACCGTTATTATCGCCAGCGCAATATATGCAGCACTGTTCATATGGATTTATCCGTTAGGTGGATCCGACGGATCCATTTTACCAAAGATCGGCCGCCGCCGAAAGCGGCGCTCAGACGGCCGGCGGCCAGCAGGCCAGATAGGCGGCAGCGATGGCCGCCGTTTCCGCCCGGAGAATGAGCCGGCCCAGGGCGGCGACGCGGCAGCCGGCCCGGACGGCCGCGGCGATCTCCGCCGCGTCCCAGCCGCCTTCCGGACCGATGAACAGACCGAGACGGCCGTTGCCACCGGGACCTTTCAGTTCGGCCGCGGACAACGCCGCGCCGGACGGGTCGAAGAACCAGTTCCGGCCGTTGCCGGCCGCCAGCTCCATCGCCCGGGCCAGAGCCAGCGGCTCGCGGATGAGCGGCGGCGAAAGGCGTCCGCACTGTTCCGCGGCTTCCCGGGCGATGGCGGCGAGACGCTCCATCCTGACGTTCAATTTGACCGTCCGGCGCGAGATCACCGGCACGATCTCGGCGACGCCGATCTCCGTGGCCTTTTGCACGACCAATTCAAAGTTCTCCTTCTTGACCACGGCGCAATATAACGCCGCCTGGACGTCCGGGTCCCGACCCGCGGCCGCGGATCCGGTAGGTTCGACGTCGACGCCGCCGCGATCGAAGCCGGCGACGCGGCAAAGGTGCTCCCGGCCGCCGGAGACCAGCGTCAGGCTTTCCCCCACCCTGAGCTTGAGCACGTCGCGGATCTGGTGGGCCAGCGCGCCATCAGTGATCCGCAGCCGGCCGCCGCCGGGCGCCTGATCGACGATGAACCGATGGACCTTTTTTGACGGAACCGTTGACTTCATATCGCCTTAGCGCCGGACGAGGCAGACGAATGATTTGAGATAAGAAGCTTCCGGGAAATACACCGACTGGGGATGATCCGGACCCTGGCGGACGACCTCCAGCACCTTGAGGATGGTCCCGGCCTGCAGGGAGGCCCGGCGCAGAATGAAGGCCAGATCCTCCTCCGGCAGATAATGCGAGCAGCTCGAAGTGACGAACAGCCCGCGGTCGCGGACCAGACGCAGAGCGGCCCGGTTCAGGAAATGATAGGCTTTGCGCCCCTCTTCGGCGTCGTTCTTGGATTTGATGAGCGCCGGCGGATCCATGATCACCAGGTCGTGCGTCGCCTCGTTCTTCGACCCCAGGAACTGGAAAATGTCCGATTCTTCGGCGGTAAAAGCTTCGGGTTTGACGCCGTTCAACTCGGCCTGACGTCGGCCGAGTTCGAGGGCGGGTCCCGAGCTGTCGACGTTGTGCATGGCGACGGCGCCGCCGGACAAGGCCGCGACGGATCCGGCCCCGCTGTAGGAGAACAGGTTCAGGCCGCGGCGGCCGGCCGACAATCCGGCCAGGCTGCGGCGCAGGTCGCGCTGGTCAAGGAAAAATCCGGTCTTCTGTCCGCTCATGACGTCGGCCAGGCATTTGCGGCCGTTCTCCATGAATTCGACCGCCCCGGGATCGGTGCCGTGGCGCAAGGCCACGACGTCGGTCAGCCCCTCCTCGCGGCGCACCGCCAGGTCGCTCCGTTCGACGATGGCGCGCGGCTGGAACACGTCGCGGAGCGCCCCGACTATCTCGGCGCGCAGATTGTCCAGGCCGGCGGTCGATATCTGCATCACCAGGACGTCGCGATAGCGGTCGACGACCAGTCCGGGGATGCCGTCGGCTTCGCCGAAAACGACGCGGTACCCGTCGGTCGCCCGACCCGGCCCGAATCCGAGCAGCCGGCGGCTCTCGTCGGCCTCGGTCAAACGAGCCGCGAACCAGGACCGGCTGATCAGCGCCTCGCCGAATTCGCAGATGCGGACGGCGATGGACGAACGGGCGGAATATGTACCGGTGCCGATGACGCGGCCGCGGCTGTCGGCCACCTGGACCACGGCGCCGTGCAGGTCCTTGCCCGGCGGTTCGGCCAGGGCGCCCGAAAATATCCAGGGGTGGCGGAATTGCGCGTTGACTTCTTTGCCCGGCTGCAAGGTGACTTTGCTGTACATAGGAGCTCAAATTGAATTTAAAAACACGGATCGCTTCGATCGTGCCCTAAAACAGGCTAATCATACAGCAATCGGCCCTAAAAACAATGCCGCCGGCGCGGTTCCGGCCCTCTCGGCCGGAGGCCATTGACTTTGGTCGCGGCGGAGCATTTAATGAGGGCAGGTTCATTCAAGACAGACCGACATCGCTGGTCCTTAACAAATCGCAGGAGAACCCATGTCTAACGACCATAAGTTGCTTTGGCAACAGGTACAGAACCTGGCCAAGGACGACAGGATGGTCGCCCGGGCTAGGGATAATCTTTCGGGTCTGTTCGAAGCGGCCCGGCGCGGCAAGTTCGAGCTGGCTGACCAGTACGCGCCCAACGACCGGCACGTCGCCCAGGCCCTGGCCTCGGCCTTGCGCCTGAAATCGGCGCAGGTGACGGGCGTGTCCATCGGCAATGCGCCTCTGGACGCGGCGCAGATGACGCCGCAAGAGATCTTCTCCCTGAACCGGGGCTTCAAGCTCGGTCCCAGCCTGTGGCAAGCGCTGTGGGACAGGCACCATTGGGTCTGGCAGGAAGGTTTTCGCCGGGGCCCCGGCGAGGCCGCCCGCAAGCGCCTCGAACGGGCGCTGCTGGTCACCGTCGGCCGGCAGCTGGAAACGGCCGTCTGGAAGACCCTGCAGGACTCGCCGCGCTGGAAAGCCCACCGCGCCTGCATCTTCAACGGCATCTGGGATTGCATGGTCCTCTACCTGGGATTCGTCGCTCTCGGCGAAAAGGAGCGGGCCGGACGCCTGGAACCGCTGGTCAAGGTGCTGCACCGCGCCCTGATCCTGAGCGCCCGGGATGACGCCCTGGGCAGCTGGCTGGTGCTCATTGGCTGAACAGCCGGCGGTCGAAATGCCTCATAAATACCCCGTTTCCGGGGTATTTTTTTGTCCCGAACGACGGTTGACGGCCGAACCGGGCCGTGTTTAAGTTGGCATTGGTTCCTTCAAATCAGCACCGTGATATCCGACCACGGTCCGACGGAAGGAGAACTGATGCGTCGAGCATTTGTTTGTTCCGTTTGCCTGCCGCTGATCGCGGCGGCCTGTGTCCGAATTGACCGAAACGCGGGAAAGGATGCGACCATGGAAAAGACCGCCCTCACCGAGACCCGGCCGTCCGCGCCGGGAGCCGATTCCGTGCGCTGGGACCTGAGTTTCCTCTATGACGGGATCGACGATCCCCGACTCGCGGCCGACCTGGACGAATTGGAACGGCTGGCCAAGCAGTTCCACGCGGAACACAAAGGCCAGCTGAAGACACGGCTGGGCGCGGCCCTCGCCGACTACGGCGAGATCGTCATGCTCAGCAACAAGGTGTTCTGCTTCCTGTCATTCAGCAACAGCCTGAACCTCGAGGACGACGCGATCAAGACCAAGAAGGCCGAGGCGGAGCGGCGCTGGAGTCAGACTTCCGGCGCCTACCTGACCTTCTTCGACCTGGAAGTCGCCAAACTCAGCCAGGCGGCCATCCGCCGTCAGGCCGCGGCCGACCGCAACGTCCGCCGCCACCTGCCGTTCATCGCGGACATCCGCCGCGCCCGGCCGCACATGCTGTCCGAGCCGGTCGAGAGCGCCCTGTCCAAAAGAGCGCCGTTCGGCCCTTCAGCCTGGTCGGAATTCTACGACGAGGTCGAAGCCGACCTGCGTTTTCGCCTTGACGAAAAGGAGTTGACGCTGGAAGAGGCCTTGCACGTCGTTTCCGAGGATCCGTCCCCGGAACGCCGCGCCGACGCCTTGAAGGCCGTCAATGACGGCTTCAAGGGGGCCTTCGCCAAGTACGCCGCCCGGACCCTCGACATCATCACCGGAGCCAAGACCGTCGAGGACAAGGAACGGCATTACGCCACGCCGATGTCGGCGCGCAACGAAAGCAACA
>CAYPMU010000028.1:0-9077 GCA_964411975.1 uncultured Gammaproteobacteria bacterium
TGATGGCGTACCGCCACGCTTTCAGTTCGCCGAGCCGATCCAGTTTCTGCGCGTAATAGTGCCGCAGATACTTTGCCGCGGACGCCATGGCGTCAGGCAGCGAATGAGGATCGATGGTCCCGTCGCCGTCGTAATCGACCGCGAAGCGCGACCACTCCAGGCCGTCCCGGTCATGTTCCCGCAGCAGCGTGCTGGGCAGGAACTGCATGGGGCCCATCTCCAGCCCGTACGCCGTACGGACCTTCATGGGATCGCAGATCCGTTCGCCGTCCGGGCGGCGCTGGTTGCAGATGGCCTTGAGCCGCAGCCAATTGGACCAGCACGTGGCCGCGCCGTACTCCTGGACGCACTTGCCGTTCTCGTAACTGAGGCGGTGCGACCGATACCAGCCGCGTTCGGTGCCCCAGCCGCCGCGCAGGCCCCGCGTCTCCTTCTGCCAGATCGCGTAGATGATCCCGGGAGGAACATCGAATCGCCGGCTGATATGCGCGATGAGTTCGCGCGGCTTAAGGGAAGCGACAGCGACCCCGATGGTTTCCGGCGGCGCTTCGCAGACCGGCGCGTCTTGTATGACGCCCCCTGGCGGGTATCCGGCTCCGGACGGCGTCCGCCGCCCGGTTTCGCTGCTCCATGTCGTCGGCAGTATCAGGAAAATAATGAAGAGTCCTGATCGCATTACAACCTCCAATGATAAGCGCTGGTCAGCTTGATGGAATGAACAGGTCAGGTTGACCGTATATTTAAGCTCATAAAGGCGGACTTGTCAAGGCGGCCGTCCGTTTGTCTGCCGCCAACCGGCTGTTCGGTTTGACCGCGGTCTTCGAGGTCATCCGCTGAGACCCCCGCCCGCGTTGTCACGCGGGTTTTTTATTCGCCGCCGTCCGATTTACATCGCGGCTTGGTTGTGCGAAAATTGGAGGGCTTAATCAAATCAGTCATATCTATGGAAGATCCTAAGATCGCGGAAACCAAGCCGTCCGTAAAGGTGCGCGGACCGGGGCGCTTGATCGGCCCTTTACTGCTCTTGTTGCTGGTCCTGGGCGTCAGTTACGCCGTGTTCTCCTTCAAGCCGTCGTCGGTCGAAGCTCCGCGGTCTGGTGACCAGGCGGCGGTGAAGCCGTCGCCCGAGGCGGTCGTGAAACAGGGCTTTCCCGCCTTCGAGCCGGTTCCGGTCGAGGTCGCGCCCAGCTTGCCGGCCTATGCCGTCGAACCCGGCCTGGCCAACGTCGCCAACCGCGCCGAATTCCAATTCTCCGCCGACGCGGAAAAACTTCTGGTCCGGAACGGCTTCGTCGTGGTGCCGGCATGGCACCGCGAGTTCTTTCCTTTGTATGAGGACAACCGCTACCGGGTGACGGCGAATTTCGTGACCACCGACGCCGTCCTGCACAATTATCACCTGATGTTCGACCACCTGCTGGAGCGGCTGGAGACGGGCAAGCTGCAGAACGAAGTGAAACGGCTGTCCGGCGACATGCTGGAACGGTCGGCCGCGCAGTACCGGGAGCTCCGGGGGACCGCCTGGGAGGACGCCGCCCGCCGCAACCTGGGCTTCTTCGCCGTCGCTCTCCGGCTGCTGGAACCGGCAACGGAACTGCCGGAGCAGGTTCGGGCCGAAGCCGAGGCCGAACTGTCGCTCGTCGCCGCCCATGCCGGCATCACCGAGTCGCCGCTCATGAACATCGGGCAGCCGGCCGATGCCGCGCCGACCGACAAGTATCTTGAGGACTATTCGCAGTACGTGCCGCGCGGCCATTACGACAAGAGCGACGAACTGAAGGCTTATTTCCGGGCGATGATGTGGTACGGCCGCATCAATTTCCGTTTCAAGACCGACGACGAGGTCAGGTCGGCCGTGCTGATGGTCCTGGGCCTCAACGACGACGCCGTCCGGCGGTCCTGGGACGCCATCTATGAGCCGACCGCCTTTTTCGTCGGCAAGAGCGACGACATCGACTATTACGCCCTGCGCGTGCTGGTCGACGAGGTCTACGGCGCGGACGCCGCGTCCGGCGCCGTCGCCGCCGATCAGGATAAATTCGTCGCTTTCGTCGGCAAATTGAAGACGCTGCGGGCCCCGGAACTGAACTCCATGCCTATCTTCGACGAGCGGTTCAGCCCGGACCGGGAAAAGGAGATCAAAGGTTTCCGGTTCATGGGCCAGCGTTTCACCATGGACGCTTCGGTCTTCCAGCGGCTGATCTACCGCGAGACTCAGGAGAACGCCGCCGGCGAATTCCGCTACCTGCCGCGCGGCCTGGACATCCCGGCGGCCATGGGTTCGGACGAGGCCTTGTCCCTGCTGGAAGCGGCGGGCGAGACCGGCTACCGGAACTATCCGGAGAACATGGCCAAGATGCGGAAATACCTGTCCGGCCTGCCGGTGGCGACCTGGACGCAGAACCTCTACTGGGGCTGGCTGTATTCGCTCCTGCCGCTGGTCGAGGTCAAGCCGGCCGGTTACCCGAGCTTCATGGCCGGTCAGGCCTGGGCCCGCAAGTCGTTGAACGCCTACCTCGGCAGCTGGACCGAGCTGAAGCACGACACCATCCTCTACGCCAAGCAGGTCTACGCCGAGCTCGGCGGCGGCCCCGGCGAGAATCCCGTGCGCGACGACCGCGGCTACGTCGAACCCGAACCGGTGCTGTACGCCCGGCTGGCCGCTTTGTCCCGCATGACCAAGACCGGCCTGACCGACCGCGGCCTCCTGGATGACGCCGACGCCGCCAATCTCGAACGGATGGAAACGCTGTCGCTGAGCCTGAAGGGCATAGCCGAGAAGGAACTGGCCGGGACCGCGCTCAGCGCCGAGGACTACGACCTCATCCGCACCTTCGGCGGCCAGCTGGAGCACATGTGGTACGAGATCAACGCCGCCGACCTCGAGAAGCAGCAGACCAGCCGGCAGAGCTACCTGGATCAGAACCCGGCGGCGCTGGTCGCCGACGTGGCCACGGACCCGAACGGCTCGGTCCTGGAAGAGGGGACCGGCTCGATCTGGGAGATCTACGCCGTCGTCCCGGTCGAAGGACAGCTGAAGATCGCCAAGGGCGGCGTCTATTCATATTATGAGTTCCCCTGGCCGCTGAACTCCCGCCTCACTGACGCCAAGGGGCGGTCCATGCTCGACGAGGGCCAGGCCCCGGCGGTCCCGGCCTGGACCGACATTTACGTCGCCCGCTGATGAAGATCCCCGGTCGCTCCGCACTGGTCATCCTGCTGCTATCCGGCCTGCTCGCAGCGGTCGCGCTGGCGCTTTTCCTGGTCTTCAATGCCGGCGAGCGGAAGATGACCGGGCTGGCCGGCCTGTCCGGCGAAGCCGCCGTTCAGCCGGCGGCCGTCAGCGCCGATGAGGCGTCTTTCCGCGTCTTCCAGGCGCAGCGGCTGAGCCTGCCCGAGGCGCCGCCGGAAGTGTCCTTGCTGGCGGTCGGCGACATCATGTTATCCCGGACCGTGGCCGCCCGGATCAGGGAACGCGGCGACGATCACCCATTCCGGGCCATGTCCGGCAGCCTCAGGCTCGCGGACATCGTTTTCGCCAACCTGGAAACGCCGCTGACCGGCGGCCGCGAGATCAAGCCGGGGGAGATGACTTTCCGCGCCGATCCGGCGCTGGCCGCCGAGCTCCGCCGGGCCGGTTTCAACGTCGTCTCCCTGGCCAACAACCACACGCCGAATTTCGGCGAACGCGGCCTGAACGACACCCTGAAGCATCTGGACGCGGCCGGCATCCGCCACGCCGGAGCCGGTACGGGCCCGGCCGCCGCGGCGCCGGCGACCGTCGAGGCCGGCGGCCAGAACTTCGAATTCCTGGCTTATACCGACGCCCGCTGGATGCCGGCTTCCTACGGGGCCGGGGAGTCCCGGGCCGGCGTCGCCCTGATGGACGTCGAGTCCATGCGGCGCGACGTGACCCAGGCCAGGAACCGCGGTTCGATCGTGGTCGTATCCATGCACGCCGGCATCGAGTACGCCGCCGGTCCGGACAAGGTCCAGACCGCCTTCGCCCGCGCGGCCGTCGACGCCGGCGCCGACCTGGTGCTGGGACACCATCCGCACGTCGTCCAGACGGTCGAGTATTACAACGGGAAATTCATCTTTTACAGTTTGGGTAATTTCATCTTCGACCAGGACTGGTCGCGCGAGACCCGGGACGGACTGGCGGTCAAGGCGGTCTTCCGCGGCCGCCGGCTGGAGCGGATCGACCTGCTGCCGGTGGTGATCGACGAGTCCCAGCCGCGGCTGGCGGCGGGCGACGACGCCCGGCGGATCCTGGCGCGCCTGAAGGCCGAAACGGCTCCCCGTCAGCTGTTGGTTTCCGACGGCGCCGGCGGCTTCCGTGCCGAGACGCTGTCCTCGCTCGCCGGCGACGGTCCGGACGGACCGGCCCGGCCCTGGGTCTCGGAAGCGGCCGACCTGGACCGCGATTCCCGGATCGAGGCCGTGGTCCTGCGTCACGGCCGGCTCAGCGTCCTGGAGGACGACGGACCGGAGGTCTGGCGGTCGCCGGCCGACTGGTGGGTCGACGGTTTTTCCCTGGCCGACGCCGACGGCGACGGCTGGACGGACATCAATATGTCGGTCTGGAAGGTCGGCAGTTTCGGCGAGGACCGTCCTTTTTGGCTGGAGGAGCCGGACCATGACCTGGGCAACCACTTGTTCGTCATGGATCTCGAGGGCGGCCGGGTCTGGCCGCGCTGGCAGTCGTCGGCCCTGGACCGGCCGAACTGCGAGAGCCTGTTCGCCGACCTCGACCAGGACGACCGCTACGAACTGGTCGTGCTGGAAGGGGAATACGGCGACGGCGCGGCCTGCCGCGGCCGCCACTTGGCGGTCTGGAAATGGCAGGACTGGGGTTTCGCCAACGTCTGGCGCGGTCCTGCCGGCAGCTATAAGGGATTGGACCTCGCCATCTCGCCGGCGGGTCCGGCGGTGTCCGTTGAAGCGGCTGCGACCGAATGACGATCTGCGGCGGACGGCCGGCGAAGGCTATCGCCGCCATGTTGCCAAAACGGGCGGCTTCGACTATAATCTCTTCAAGATGCGCTGTCAGCATCTTTTCGCTTATTTTAGCTGAGTTATCGATCAGGGCGATGGTCTTCTAAAGTCATCGCGCCGGCTGGGGTCCGTCTCTGATTTCACCCGCCGGTGACAGCCAAGAGAACAGATCCGTCATATGGGTCAATTCTGGCACGACAACCTCTACAATCCGCTGCTCAATTTCCTCATTTATCTGTATACCGGACCGGCTTTCGGCAACCTGGGGCTGGCCATCATCGAATTGACCGTGCTGCTGCGGATCATCCTCATGCCGTTCACGGTTTTCGACGAACGCAGCCGTTATTTGTACGAAAAATTAAGCAAGAAGATCGGCTCCCTGGAGCGCGATTTCAAGGCCGACCACATCAAGCGCAAGGAAAAGATCCGCGAACTGCTGCGCGAACACAAGGTCAGCTACTGGTCCAAGGTCTTCGTCCTGGGCATCCAGGGCGTGGTCCTGGTCCTGCTCTATCAGGTGTTCATGGGCGGCATCCGCTTCACCCCCAACGAGAATCTTTACGCCTGGGTCAGCGTCCCGACGCGCATCGACACCATGTTCGTGGGTTTCGACCTCGCCCAGAAGAGCCTGTTCTGGCCGTCCATCGTGGCCGTCATCCTGTTCCTGCAGATATATTCGGTGCAGAAGAAGCGCGAGCACCTGGTGACCCGGGCCGACGTCATGTACATGATCCTGTTCCCGGTGTTCACCCTGGTGGCCCTGTTGCTCCTGCCCACGGTCAAGTCCGTATTCATCCTGACCTCGATGTTCTTCTCCATGTTCGTGTTCTGGCTGAGGCAGGCGCTTTTCCGCGGCAACGGCCCGGCTCCGGTCGAATGACCGCCGGCCGGCCGTGCGGCCCGGCCGTTCCTCTTTGTCGCGTCGCGGCATAAACGACTAAAGCCGATATGACGATCCCCCAGGCGAGGGATTTTTTTTTGCGACCGTTTCCGGGTCGCAAAAGATCCGGTCCCGAGCGCATCCTTGCCAAGAACCGCCTTTCGGGGTATCTTGTCCGCATTGGGTCCCCGTGTCTCAATGAACTATGTCTGGAGAAAGCCTGGATAAAATAATGTACTCCTTCGTCGTCGAGGACGTCCTGAAGGGGCTTTTTATTTACGTTCCGCCGGGCTACGTCGCCTGCGTTTACGACCTGGGCCGCGGCGTCCTGAAGAAGGTCCTGACCCCCGGACTGCACCTGAAGATCCCGTTCTGGCAGAAAGCCAAGCTCTTCAACACCCAGACCCTGGAGTACTCGGTCAGCCGCAAGTTCAACCCGGAGAACGAGCAGGCGCTCGGTGACACGCCGATCATCGCCACCACGCTCGACAACAAGCGCATCTCCGTCGAAGGGACGGTGCTGCTGCGCCTGGACATCAACCAGGTGCCGACCATCTGGCAGACCATCGGCGAGGATTTCGTCTCCAAGATCGTCCGGCCGACCATCCGCAGCCGCATGCGCATGATCGCCTCGCGCTACAATTACCAGGACGTGGCCTCGGCCCGCCGCGACGCCGTCGAGGTGGACGCCAAGACCGAACTGGAGCGCATCTTCTATCCGCGCGGCATTTTCGTGGAGAACGTCCTCCTGTCCGAGATCTGCCATGTCGGCGACAACGTCCCTAAGTCCAAAACGGATAAAGGCGAGGACAAGTGCGACTAGCTCCGGCCCGAGATCATATCCGAAAACACCGGTCAACCGGTGTTTTTTGAGCGTTCCGCGGCCGCCCTGCGCCGCTGCCCCAGCCTTGCAAACGGCGCTAGGGGGACAGCCCCTTCAAAAAGGGGACAGTCCCCTAAAAATTTCAGCCTTATTTTTTACACTCTCGACAAAAAAGGGACAGTCCCCTGATAAAGCTTGACAGCGCTATTAGCACTCGTATAATGGGAGTGCTAAATACCGGCTTATGGCCTCATCTTCCGCCAATCGCAAGAAGCGCGTTTTCCGGGCCGTGGTCCGCGAGTTCGTCGAGACCGCCGAACCGGTCGCTTCCGGGACCATCGTCGCCAAATACAGTTTCGGCGTTTCGCCGGCCACGATCAGGAATGACATGGCCGAGTTGGAATTGGAGGGACTGCTGGAACAACCGCACACTTCCGCCGGCCGCGTGCCCACGGAGAAAGGCTACCGCTTCTTCGTCGCCGAATTCGCCGGGCAGTCCCGCCTGGCCGAGCGCGACCGGCGGCGCTTGCAGGAACTGCTGGCCGTCCGTTCCGCCGGCGGCGACCGGGCCATCAAGGAGTTCGCCCGGGGCGTGGCCGACCTGGCCGACCAGACCGTGATCCTGAGCTTCGGCGACGGCCGGACCTACATCGCCGGCGTGGCCAACTTGTTCCGCCAGCCGGAATCGCGCGAGGAACAGTTGCTGTCCGAAATGTCCCGCGCCATCGACGACCTGGACCAGGCCTTCAACGAACTGCGCCGCCGGCTGACCGCCGACGTCGAGGTCCTGATCGGCGGCGAGAACCCGTTCGGCGAGGACCTGAGTTCGGTGGTGGCCCGGCTGGAATCGCCGGAGGCCGGTCCCGGGCTGTTCGGCATCCTCGGCCCGCGCCGCATGGATTATGAGGCCAACGTGGCTCTGATGCGTTACATCCGCGAAATCTTTTCCAGCCGTTCGTAATACATATGGAAGAACCAAAAGCCGCAGACGCCTCCGCCGCGTTCACCCCTCCGGTCGAGACCGGAGGGGCCGCGACCAAACCCGAACCGGTCCAGTCCGGTGCCACGCCGGCGTCGCCGGCAGATGAACTGGCCCTGTTTAAGGCCAGGGCCGACGAATACCTGGCCGGTTGGAAGCGGGCCCTGGCCGATTACGCCAATCTGCAGAAAGCCGCGGAGAAAGCCCGCGAGGACCTGGTCAAGTTCGCCTGCGCCGGCCTGGTCGGCAACCTGCTCCCGGTGCTCGAAGGCTTCCGCAAAGCCGCCGGGCAGGTGCCTCAGCCCGGGGCCGACGAAGCGGCGCTGCGCCAGTGGATCGAGGGGGTCAGGCTGATCGAGCAGCAGCTGGAGAACGTCCTGAAGAAAGCCGGCCTGACCGCCGTCGCCGAGACCGGCGCGGCCTTCGACCCGGTCGTTCACGAGGCCATGATGACCCGCAAACAGGACGGCGTCGAACCCGGCCAAGTCATCGAAGTACTCGAAGCCGGTTACCGTCTCCACGACAAGGTCATCCGGGCGGCCAAGGTCGTCGTCTCCGAATGACGGAAGTATATTCTTCGAGCGAGGCCGTGAGGCCGAGTCGAGAAGTCGGACAGGACCGGGTTCTCGCTTCCGCTTCGCTTCGCTTGAACCCTAATATTTCGATCACTAACCACTGATCACTAATCACTGAGAAGAGTATGCCGAAAGTCCTAGGTATCGATCTCGGAACCACTAACTCCTGCATGGCCATCATCGAAGGCGGCCAGCCCAAGGTCGTCGAGAACAAGGAGGGCGCCCGCACCACGCCGTCGGTCGTGGCCGTGACCAAGGCCGGCGAACGCCTGGTCGGCCAGATCGCCAAGCGCCAGTCCGTGGTCAACCCCGAGAACACCCTTTATTCCATCAAACGGCTCATCGGCCGGCGCTGGTCCGATCCTGAGACCAAGCATGAGGCCCAACTCCTGCCTTACAAGCTGGTGCAGTCCGGCGACGGCGTGAAAGCCACGATGGCCGGCAAGGAGTTCTCGCCCGAGGAGATCTCGGCCATGATCCTGGGGAAGATGAAGGCCGACGCCGAGGAGAAGCTGGGCGAGCCGATCACCGAGGCGGTCATCACCGTCCCGGCCTATTTCGACGACGCCCAGCGCCAGGCCACCAAGGTGGCCGGCGAGATCGCCGGGCTCACGGTCAAGCGCATCATCAACGAGCCGACGGCCGCGGCCCTGGCCTACGGTTTCGACAAGAAGAAGGGCGGCAAGATCGCCATCTATGACCTGGGCGGCGGCACCTTCGACGTTTCCGTGCTGGAGATCGCCGAGGACACCGTCGAGGTCAAGGCGACCAACGGCGACACCCACCTCGGCGGCGACGATTTCGACCAGCGCCTGATCAAGT
>CAYPMU010000029.1:0-4452 GCA_964411975.1 uncultured Gammaproteobacteria bacterium
CACGTTGAAGGCCGAAGCTTCCAGGGACGGGACCGGCGAGAAGGAGAAATCGAAGGACGGGGCGGCGATCTGGATGGAGTCGACGCCGGTCGCGGCCGGTGCGGCCGCTCCGCCGTCAGCGCCTTTTTGATCGGCCGCGGGGGCGATCTTCGCGGCCATGTTCCGCCCGAAGCCGGTCTTAGTGACGACGACGTAGCCGCCGCCGGCCAGGGCCAGTACCGCCGCGGCGATGAGCAGGATGACGAGCGGAGCGAGACCGCGGCTCGCGCTATTCCGTGATTGATGGCAGTTCATAGGTTGGCGCGGTGATTATTTCTCGGCCGGCTTGTCGTCGCCGGTGGTCAGGTAGAAAGCGTCGAGGATGGCGGCGCCGGAGCTGGATTCCACCTTCTCCACGCGCATCTTGTGGTCGCCGGCCTTGAGCTGCACGTCGGCCACTTTGTGCCAGCGGAAAGCCCCCGGCGGGTATTTGGCGGATCGGGCCGCGGTGTTCTCCTCGAAAGGGCCGAAGCGCTTGCCGTCGAAGAAGAAATATATCCGCCGGACGCCCCACTGCGACGACAGGCCGGAGGCGAGATCGCGGACCCATAACTTGTAACTTCCGTCGGCCGGGACCTTGATGTCATATTCGAGATAATCCTTGGCGCGCCCCATGTACCAGCTGCCGTTGCCGAAGTACGGCGGACGCCATCTGCTGGGGTTGACCTCGCGGGCCATGGGATCGTCGACGCCCGTGCGCACGTTGAAGCGAGCGGCGTCCTCGGCCTCGATCCAGACCGCGACTTTGCCGGTGCCCGCCAGTTTGGAGGCGTTCTTCTGGATCTCGGCCGCCCGTTCCTGCAGCGCTTTGGCTTGCGGCACGACCTCGTCGAAGCCGGTGACCAGCAGGCCGTCGGGCGGCGCGGTCCCGGCCTGTTCGCAGCCTTTCTTGATGGCGGCGATCTTTTCCAGCACCGGTTTGGCGCTGTGTTCGAATTCGACGTACATGTCCCGGCCGACGGCGTTCCTGATCCGGTTGCAGTCGGAGGCGGCCTGGTCGCGGCAAGCCGGTTTGACCAGTTTATCGTCGACCGACTTGAGTTCCGCGAGTCCTTTGCTGATCCCGGAGTTCATTTCGTCGAGCAGGCCGGTGACGGAGCGGCAGAAGGCCTGTCCGCTGAGCTTCTGTTCGGTGATCGCGCGCAGTTCCTTGGCCTCGCGGCGGAGTTCGTCGCCGTCGTATCTGAGGCGGTTGAGGGCGGCGACCAGCCTCTCGAGAGCGTCCTCAGCGGTCGGTTCGCCGCAGAGGTCCTCGATGAGAGCCACGTCTTTGACGAAGTTGCCGGCGTAGTTTGCGACCCGTTTGAATTTTTGCTCGTTGGCTTTGACGTCGACGCAGAAGGCGATATTCTTCTTGACCGCGCCGTACCGGTCGCCGCAGCGCCAGATGTTGTTCCGCAGGGCGGCCAGATCGCCGCCCTCGATCTCCTCGACCGCGGCTTTGAGCTGCGGCAGCGCCTGGGCGCAGATCTGTTCGCCGCTTTCGGCCAAGGTCTTGTTTTTATCGGCCTCCAACGCCTCGCCGAAGATCTTGATCCCGTCGGCGTCATTTTTGATCTGTTGCAGCAGGCCGATCAACTCTTTACGATCGGCATTTTCCGGGTCCTGACAGAGTTTTTCTGCCATGCCCATGCCGAACTGCAGGTCATCGAGTTTTTGACTCAGCTGGCCGAGCCGCGGGGCGAATTCGTTGACCGTCTGGCATTCTTCGCTGGTGCTGGACTCGCAGGGCGCCACGATCCCGGCGATCTTGGAAGAATTATCCTGGATCTTGGCGCGGGCGGCGGCGAACTGCTCTGCGGCGATCTGGCAGCCTTTGGTCAGGCCGACCGTGGCGGCTTTCTCCGCGTTGGCGCGGAAATCCTCCCATTTCTGCCGGAAATCGTTGAGCGCCTGCTGGACGGCCGGTTCGTCATCCGCGTCCATGGCCGCTTTCAGCCGGGCTTCAAGCGATATCCGGTCCGCGGCCAGGAGCGCCTTGATCTCGTCCACACTCTGGATATTCGGGTCGGATCTCTTGGCCTCGTCGAGATCGGCCCGTGACGCTTCCAGCTTGTCCTCGGCCTCTTTCAGGTTCTTGTCGAGGAAACCGAGCATGATCTTGAGACGAAGCGCCACGGCCTCGTCGCGGTATTTGAGATATTCCGGCTTTGAAGCCTGGATGTCGGCTGCCATCTTCGAGTTGATCTCCCGGCCCAGGCGGCCGATCTCCTCGAACCGCGCCTTGTCCGGCTCCACGGCTTCCTGGGCCTTGGCGGAGATCTCGGCCTCGGCGGCGCTGATGAGCGGGGCGACGTGCGCTTCGACGCCGCTGTTGATCTCGGCTTTGGCCGCGGCCATCTCCGCCTCGCTCGGAGCCGAGGTCCGTTTCTCGAACCGCGACTTCATCGCGGCCACGAGCTGGTCGGCCTTGGCCTCGGCGCTCGTCCTGATCTCGGCCTCCTTGGCTTCGATGAGCGGCTGGATGGCAGCTTCCGCCTTGGCGCGGATGCCCTGGGCCGCCAGGTTCAACTTGTCGGCCAGCTGTTTCTTGGAGTCGGCCATCGCGGCGAAGACGGTTTTTTGTCCCCAAGCCGTGAACTCCCGGGTCAGCTTGTCCGCCTCGTCGGCGCCCGCGGCGCCGCAGATGGCCTCGACGCGCTTCCGTCCTTCCGCGATGAAGCCGTCCACATCGGGCCGTTCGACGGTCGGATCGATCTCTTTGCCCTTGTCATACAGGGGCCAGACGTTCTTTTTCACCGCGTCCATCGAAGAGAAGAAATCGCCGCTTTTCCAGCGCGTCATGGCGCAATAGATCCGGACCATCTCGGCGTCGGTGGCGTATTGGCGGGCTTCGGCCGGGATCTCGCCCGGTTGTTCGAATTCCGGGGTGAACGGTTCGGTTTCAGCCGCCGCGTCCGCCGGAGCCTGATTGTAACGGGCCTCGTATTGCGCCCGGTAGCTTTCCAGTTCCGCGGCCGATGGGCCGTGCTGGGGCTCGGATCCTTGTGCCAGAATACCCCACAAGGGGAGGAGCAGACCGGCGCCGATGGCGGCTAAACGGTACTGCGGGTTTACGCGACGTTTTTTCGGCATAATTACCGGTACGTACGGTTGATTAACGCATTAATTATAGCATGTAGCGCAGTTGCTGATAACTGGCGGAGATCGGCGCGGAAAGACCGGTTTTGTAACGCCTGACCAGCCGCGGCCGATATCCAAATCGCGTATTTTTTGCTAAAATACATACATCGACCTAATCGGTTCCCCTATGAACAACTCATTGAAGATCGCGGCCGCGTTAGCGGCGCTGCTAACGGCCGGGTTCGGCTGCGTTTCCGGTCCGGCGCGAATATCACAGCCGGCATCGCAGGAAACGGCGGCGCCGGA
Organism: uncultured Gammaproteobacteria bacterium; assembly: GCA_964411975.1. Lineage (GTDB taxonomy): Bacteria > Patescibacteriota > Patescibacteriia > SG8-24 > SG8-24 > CAYPMU01. Next base: position 3,409 of record CAYPMU010000029.1, read on the forward strand.
TGCCGCGTCCGGTGTCGCGCCTCAGCCGCTCCCGGCCGAACTCGAAGTTCCGCTCAGCCATGACCAGATCCGCGTGTCCAGCCCGCAGGCCGGCCAGGCCGTTTCCAGTCCGCTCGTGGTCGCCGGCGAGGCGCGCGGCACCTGGTATTTCGAGGCGTCGTTCCCGGTGAAGCTCCTGGACGCCGACGGCCGGCCGCTGGCCGTCGCGCCGGCGCAGGCGCAGGGCGACTGGATGACCGAAGAGTTCGTGCCTTTCCAGGTGTCGTTGGCCTTCGACCTGCCGCCGACCGCGACCGGCACGCTGGTGCTGCAGAAGGACAATCCTTCGGGATTGCCGGAAAATGACGACGAGATCCGCCTGCCGGTCGAATTCGCGGCTCCGGCCGGACCGCAGCGCGACGTCAAACTGTATTTTTACGACCCGGCGCTCGACCGCGACGGTTCCGGCAACATCATGTGCTCGCGCCAGGGACTCGTGCCGGTCGAGCGGAGCATGCCGGTCACCAAGACGCCGGTCCAGGACGCGGTCCGTTTGCAGCTCAAGGGCGGGTTGACCGCCGCCGAACGCGAACGCGGCCTGACCACCGAATTTCCGCTGGCCGGCGTCGAGCTCAAAGGCGCGGCCTTGAAGGACGGCATCCTCACCCTGGAATTCGCCGACCCGAACAACCGGACCGGCGGCGGGTCCTGCCGCGTCGGCATCCTCTGGTTCCAGATAGAGGCCGCGGCCAAACAGTTCCCGGAGGTGCGCGGGGTAAGGTTCATGCCCGAAGAGCTTTTTCAGCCGTAAGCGGCCGCAAGCCGGACAGGCGCATTCTTATGCAAAAAGTTTTCATCATCCACGGCTTTGAAGGCGCGCCGAACGGCGGCTGGCGTCCGTGGCTCATGGGCGAATTGCGGAAGCGCGGCGTCTACGCCTGCGCCCTGTCCATGCCCGATCCGGACGATCCTTCGCGGATCGCCTGGATCGCCGAGATCGCCGACCACGCCGCGCGCGATCCGCGCGACGAGATCTATCTGGTCGGCCACAGTCTCGGCGCGGCC
>CAYPMU010000029.1:4470-9008 GCA_964411975.1 uncultured Gammaproteobacteria bacterium
TGTGGTACGCCATGAGGCCGCCGGAGGGCACCAGGATAGCCGGCGCGATCCTGGTCTCCGGTCCTTGCGAACCGACCGGCAACAGGAAGATCGAGGGCTTTTTGCGCGACCCCTTCGATTTCGCGGCGATCCGGGCGAACATCGGCCGCTGCGCCGTGATCCACGGCGACGACGATCCGCTGGTCCCGCTGGCCCAGGCCGAAAAATTGTCGCGCGAACTCGGGGCCAGGCTGACGGTCGTCAAGAACGGCGGCCATCTGAACGGGTCGAGCGGCTGGTATGAGCTTCCGGAAGTCCTGAATGAGCTCGCAGGGATGCTGGGTCCGTCCCCGACAGGATCATAGAAAATTGCGGCGACATGATATAGAATCTTCTTATGTCCGAAAAAATCTCCCGCGATGAGGTCCGTAAGAAGCTGGGCGAAGCCTGGACGCGTTTTGCATCCAGGATCGCGGGTGTTCGCGGCACGGCGTTGGAGCTGAAGCGCGAGCTGGAGACGCGGCGGCGCAAGAAACGCCTGGCTGACGCCTGGACGCGATTCCTGGCCAAAATATCCCGTATCCGCGCCGCGGCCCTGGCGTTGATGCGAGAGATGGAAGAGCGCCGGCGCGCCAAGGCGCTGGAAGAGGCCCGTCGCCGACTGCAAAATTTATGAGCACCGCACAAAACACGATCGACCGCGGCTCGGCGGAAAGGCGGGAATTGCCGCCGCAGCCGCCGGAAAGCGAACGATCGCCGCGCGAGACCGGGGAATGGATGCGCCGGCAAAGCGAGCTGGCCATGGATGACGCCATCCGCGCCATCGACCAGGCCTGGGAAATGGCGGCGGACGATCCGCTGGGCGCCCAACAGCTGGAGCAGCTGCGGCAGGAAGCCGCGGCCGCCAAGGCCGAACTCGACAGCAGTATCGCGGCCGCCGAGGCTGATTTTGACATCGACGTCGAAGTTGGCGAGAGCGTCGTCGAGACGGAGGATGTCGGCGAGACGGTCGCGGCCGTCGAGGCCATGCTGGACAAGACGGACGGGTATTTCGGCGATCTTGACGCGCTGGCCGAAACGGCGGCTAAGGGCGGCGAGGCCCGCCAGGCCATTTTGGAACACATGCGTTACCGCTTAGGCAACCGCGCGGCGGACATCCTGGATTCGCCGGAGCTGCGCCGGGAGCTGGCCGGGATGGCGGAACGCCTCAAGGGCCGGTTGGGAGGCGAGAACGGGCCGAAGATCTGCGAGGCTCTGACCCTGAGCCAGCTCATGGGACTGCGCGAGACCATGGGCGCCGACCCGGAGAAGTTCCTGGCCGCCATCGACGTCAAGAAACGGATGGAGGCGGCCGGTTCCGGCGCGGCCATGGAATATTCGCCGGGCAGCCTGCTGGACGTGACCGAGTCATGGGTCGACGAAAAGACCGGCGAATTGGTCTCTTCCGTCACCGCCAGAATGTTGCAGTCGGTCGAACCGGACAGCGCCCTGCTCATCGAGCGCGTCTTCAAACGCGAGGTCGTTAACGGCCCGGACGGCCGGCCCAGGGTCGCCAAGAACGTCGAGCACTCGCTCTTCGAGATGCCGGACCACCTCAAAGCCAACGGCCTGGCCGCGGACGTCACCCGCGATTCGCTGGCTGAGTACGACAAGATGGGCATCGACACTATCAAGCTCCACGCGAACATCGATATGGGCGGTTATGCCTGGGCCGTTTACGGTTATGGCTGGGACAAGAAGGAGATGGCTAAAAGGGTCCTACAAAGCAAAGACAGCCGCGAGAGGGACGTTGAGGTCGGCGGCGTCAAGAAGAAGGCCAAGGACCTTTCGCCGCAGGAGTTGGAGACCATGGTCGACCAAGAAGCTGATTTCCTTAATGCCGAGGCCGTCGCGGAGGTCATGTCCAAGGGCCGGCAGGAACTGGCGGACGCCTTCGCCGAGGTCGGCCATGCCGATGCCGAGGCCTTGTTGCGGCAGTTCGACCAACTGGCCAAGAACGACCTGACGATAACGCCGCAGTCGCTGGCCGAGTTCGGCCGCCAGGGGTCGAAACTCTTCCTGGACACGCGCACGCCGGAGACCTGGCACACCGCCGAAAGCCTGGCCGCGGCCGTTCGCGACGGCAGGTTGTCGGCCGAGGACGCCAAGGACATCGGCAAGAAGCCGTTCCACGCCGGCAAGATCGTGCTGCGCAACGCCAACTGGCACGGCAAGATCGACCTGAAAACCGACGGGCCGCAGGGCGGCAAGAACCGGGAGCTGCTCGAACGTTATTTGAATAAAGATAAGAAATAATCCGATCACTATGCGCGAGTCCAGACCAGGGTCAGATCAGGGGTCCGGCCAGAAGCCGGCGCTTGAGGGCCGGCAGTACGACAAGGACGGCAAGGATATCGGCGATGCCGCTTTTCATGAGATCGGCTGGGGCTTCACTCCGGACAAGGAACAGGCGGCGCTCGAGGCCAACGCCGCCCAGATCGTCGAACTCGAGATCAGACAGGTGGAAGAGATCGCCGTCAGCGATCCCGAGCTCGGGGCGAAGGCCTTCGATCAGCTCTTGACGAAGCATCCTGACGACCCGCGTGTTGAAGGCTGGCGGGCGGCCGTGAAAAAGCTCGCGGCTAAGAATTCCGAGACCGACAAGAAAAGCGCGCCGTAAGGGCGCGCTTTAGGTCTGTGCGGAGCCGCCGGCGGCTGACGCGATGGTCAGCCGGTGCAGGTCCACGAGCTCGTCGGTGCCGAAGAACTGGCCGGCGTATCCGCCGGCAATGGTGAAAGCCGCGGGGATGCCGGAAGCGCGGCACCAGTCGAAGACCAGCTGCTCGCGGCGGCGCAGGACCTCCCGGTCGATGCCGGCGAGGCCGCCGAGGCAGCCGCCCTCGAAGGGGTCCATGCCGGCGTTATAGAGGCAGAGGCCGTAATCGCGGCCGCATTCGGCCAGACGGCGTCCGATGGTCTCGAGATAACGCGCGGGGTCGTTGACCAGGTCGAGCGTGTTCGCGCCCGCCGGCCGGTAAACGTCGAACGCGCTCACCGAAACGTCCAGACAGCGGATCCAGGGCAGTCGGCCGACGATCTCATGCGTGCCGCCGCCGCAATGCGCGTCCAGGTCGAGGATCAGCACGCGGCCGCCGGTCTCGCGGTGCGCCGCGAGCGCGGCCAGGGCGAGGCCGTTGAAGGTGCAGAATCCGGTCCCGGCGCCGCGGCCGGCGTGGTGCAGGCCGCTCGACAGCGTTCCTGACGTCCCGTCGGCCAGCGCCTGACGCGCGGCCGCGACGACGCCTCCCGTCGAGGCGAGGACCGACTCCCAGACGCCGGCGTCCCACTCGAATCCCTGGCTTTCCGCCAAGACCCGCGGTGATCCGGTGCGTACGGCCTCGATATAGCCGTCTTCGTGGATCTCCCGCAGCTGCGCGCGGGTGGCCGGTTCGGGGGAAACGATCTCGACCCCGGACATAGGGCGGCGTTCCAGGCTGGCGGCGATGCTGCCGGCCTTGCGCGTCGTGTCGAAGGCGTAGCCCGCGCACACGTAGTTTTGGTTGTAAAACAGCTTCATCCGCGCTCCTCCTCGGAGCCAATATCAGCAGAAAAATCTGATTTTGTCAATGTTGACGGACAAGGCGCGGCTCTTGGTCGACGGTCGGCGTGCCGGACTCGCCTGAGTCATCGACGCCGTCCTGGATCGGTCCGAGCAGACTTTATTTCAGCGGGTGCTAGAAGGCCGGGCGCATAATTGATATAATGATAAAAGATGCGATACGGATATTAATCCATCAATATTCATATATGGCCCCGAGGATCGGCCAGATGGCGCCGGATCTCACCCTGTCGGACCAGTTCGGCCAGGAGCACCGCCTATCCGAGAATCTCGGACAATGGACGCTGTTGTATTTTTATCCCAAAGACAACACTCCCGGTTGCACGGCCGAGGCTTGCGGCATTCGTGACGCTTTTCCCGATTTTCGCAAGCTGAAGATCGCCGTTTTCGGCGTGAGCGCCGATACTGTCGCCAGCCACAAGAAGATGGCTGAGAAGCACAGTCTGCCTTTTACGCTGCTGGCGGACACGGATAAAACGGCGGCCAAGGCTTATGGCGTCTGGGGCAAGAAGAAATTCATGGGCCGCGAGTTCATGGGCATCAAGCGGATGTCCTTCCTGATCGGTCCGGGCGGTCATATTCGGAAGATCTACGACGAGGTCAAACCGGCGGCGCATGCCCGCGAGGTGCTGGAGGACCTGGGGCGGATGAACGGAGCGAAATGATCGCCAAAACGGCCCGACCGGGCTGTTTTTTCGCGTAATGCGACCTGACAGGCGCGCCGGGCGTCCGCCCCGACGTTTTACGGGATCCCGTTGCCGGCCTCCTTTGGGTCGGACTTGACCGGCGTCGGCGGCGGGTATAAGGTCCCGCCTTGGCTGGAAATGCGGTCGTGAACAAGGAGGCAGCCATGCCCAGAGAGATCAAGGAAGTCGTCGGCCTGCCGTTCGTGGGCTGTCTGCGCTCGGCGGTCGGCCTGCCAGACATCGTCAAGGCCCTGGTCGTCACAGAAATCTGTCCG
>CAYPMU010000030.1:0-4902 GCA_964411975.1 uncultured Gammaproteobacteria bacterium
GGATCGAAGGGTACGGCGAGGCTTGCCTAGTATGGCAAGCCGAGCCGACCCGGGCTCCGGAGGAGGATTCGCACAAAGGAATTCGAGCGAATCCGGAGGAGGAGGATCCCCGCCCTCGCTACCAAAAGGACCCGACGAGAGTCGGGTCTTTTTGCACATCAGACGGGGATCGACTCACACGAAATCAAACAAAAACACCCGTCGGTGAAGACGGATGTTTATGTTGCCCCACTTCGCCCTGCGGGCTTCGAGGGGCATCCCACGCAATGAAAACAAACCATCCCACATAGCTCAGCTGCGCTGAGCGACGTGGGATGGTTGCGGGGGTTGGATTCGAACCAACGACCTCGAGGTTATGGGCCTCGCGAGATGCCACTTCTCTACCCCGCTGTAAAGCTGATCATCGTGCTGGCAATATATATCACGCCGAGCGCCAAGTCAAGTCTTGACCGTTTTCTTGTAGACCTTGATGGTCTCCAGCGCGGTGCGGCGCCAGCTGAATTCAGCCGCGCGCTTGCGCGCCTTGGCGCTCAACATCGCGACGAAATCGCCGTCATTCATGACCCGGCCCAGCGCCGCGGTGATCTCCCGGTCGTCCTCGGGATCGACCAGGAGCGCCGCGTCGGCGCAGATCTCCGGCAGCGACGACCTGCGGGAAGTGATGACCGGCACGCCCAGACTCATGGCCTCAATGACCGGCAACCCGAAGCCTTCATAGAACGAAGGAAAGACGAAAGCCGCGGCGTTTCCGATGACCGCCGGTTTGCTCTCGCGGGCCAGATAACCGACATACCTGATCTGTTCGCGCGGCTTGAGTCCGGCCGCCGCGGCCGCGGCAGCCAATTCCGCGTTGCTCTCGGCGATGGCCTGGAAGACCGCGGCATAACGCCAACCGCGCTTGCCGGCGATGATCAGATCCAGGTCATGGTGTCTGACCGGGTCGCTGACGACGAAACGGGCGAAACCTTTGACCGCGGCCGCGATGTTCTTGCGCGGTTCAATGGTGCCCAGGAACAGGCAATACCGCTTCGGGACGACCCGTAATCCGGCCAGGATGCCGGCGGCGGCATCGGACAGGCCTTCGGGCCCGACCTCCGGCGGTTCGGCCCCTTCATAAACCACGTCGATCTTGGCGGGCCGGAGCTTGAAAATGCGCACCAGGTCCTTCTTGGTCTGTTCGGACACGGCGATGATCCGTTTGGCCTTTTTGACCGAATAAGGCACGACCACCCGTTCGGAGAAGGACAGCGCTCCCTGATACTGCGACGGGAACCATTCCGGGTGGTCGTAAATGGCCAGGTCATGCACGGTGATGACCGCTGGTTTGTGGTAAAACAGCGGCAAGGCGTTGGCCGGAGCGTGCAGCAGGTCGAGTTTGGCCCTTTCGAACGCCGCCGAAATGACCATGTGGCTGTAAATGAAAGGCAGGTTCCCGGCCAGGGACTGAAAGGGAAAGTTCCTGAAGGTCACGCGCCGGTTGTCGCCGGCGATCTCCCGCCGGACCCGCTTGCTGATGTCCTTGTCCCAGAACAGCACGTATTCGTTGGTCTTGTCCTCCAGCAGCAGATGTTTGACCAGATAATAAGTATAGTGGCCGATGCCGGCCGCTTCTTCCGCCCGCTTCCAATTCAGCATTGTCCGGCAATCGATGCCGATCCTCATAATCCTTGGCGCCTCCGACGGCGATAATAAAGATCCGGGGTCATGACGAGCGGCGGTTCACTCGCCGCGCCCCGGCCAGGCGAAAGCGTCGAACGCCCAATAGATCAGCTTTTTGACCTCGCGAAAACGTTCGTCCTTGTTGGCAGCGCCGAGGACCACGGCCACGACGCGGTCGCCGTCGCCGTTCTGGGCGGCGGCGCCGAAGCAATATCCGGCCTCATCGATGTAACCGGTCTTGCCGCCGAGAAAATCGAACGGCGGCCGGCTCAGGAAGCTGTCCAGCAGCTGATCAGTGCTCCTGGCCCGCCGTTTCGGACCGTTTATAGGCGCGTACTCGTAGGACTGCAGCCTGACCGTCTTCCTGATCTCCTCGACGCTCAGGGCCTTGCGCACCAGCAGGGCGACGTCGCGGGCCGCGGCCACGTTGCGCGGATCCAGTCCGGTGACGTCGTGGAATTCGGCGCGTTCCATTCCCATCTCCCCGGCCAAGGCGTTCATCCGGCCGAGGAACTCGTCCCGGGACAGGCCGGTGGAACGGGCCAGGGCGACCGCGGCGTCATTTGACGAGGCGATCAGGCTCAGGTTGAACAGGTCGCCGACGGCGAACTCCTCGCCGGGCAGCAGCATGGGCAGATCACCGATCTGCTGGTCGTCTTCGGTCATGATCACGGTCCGGCGCCAGTCGGGCCGGCCGTCCAGAACCACCAGGGCGGTCATCAATTTCGTCAGCGAGGCGATGGGCAACGGCTGCCCGGCATTCTTCTCGAACAGGACCGCGCCGGTCTCCCAGTCGATGACCGCGACCGCTTTGGCGGCCGTCTCGATACCCAGCCGGCCCGGGTCTTTGATGTCCGGCGGACGGGTCATGTCCTTTTTCGCCGACAGCACGAGGTGGGCCTGTCGCGACGGCCGCGGCAAATAGTCGCCCGCCGACAAAGCCGGCTGTACCGGCTTGAAAGCAATATAAAGGGTGAGGGCGGCGAGAAGGGAGAACATGTGCGGTCTCAGGCTAGCGGTTGCTGGTCGGCGGCGGCTGGCGGCCTGTCCCCCGCCTCGTCCTCCGAAGCTTCAGCGGAGGAGGGCGCAGCGGCATCCTCTGCCGGAGCGGCCGCGGGATCGGCGACGGCTTCGCCTTCATTCTTGCCGATGGCCAGGATCCTGGTGACGTTCTCATGCGACCGCAATTTATCGTAATCCGGCAGGTCTTCGACCCCGGCCACGCCCAGGAACCGCAGGAAATCCATGGTCACGCGATAGGTGGTCTGCGGTTCGCCCGGTTCGCCGTTCATCTCCACCAGGCCGCGCATCATCAGGTTGCGCAAGATCAGGCTGCAATTGACGCCGCGGATCTGCTCCAGTTCGGCCTTGGTGATCGGTCCGCGGTAAGCGATGACCGTCAGCGCCTCCAGGGAGGGTTTGGTCATTTCGCCGGTCGTCTCGTCCTTGAGGAAATCCTGGACCATCCTTGAGGCGTCCGGCGCCGTGGTCATCTGGACGTCGTTGCCGTTGCGCAGCAGGCGGATGCCCCGTTCGCCCTTGTTATAGAACTCGGCCAGCTCGTCGAGCGCCTGGATGACGTCCTCTTTCGGGGCCTCGCAGATCTCGGCGAGTTTTTTGACGTTCATCGGCCGGGCGGCGATGAACAGCAGGCTTTCGATCTTGGAACTCAGCATAAGGGTCAAGCCGGAACGGCTTCGGTCTTTTCAATAGTGATGTCTTCGAACAGGTCGGACTGGCTGACGCTGACCGCCTTCTGCTTGATCAGTTCAAGCAGCGCCAGGAAACTGACGACGATCTCGATCCGGGACCCGGCCGAGGCCATCATCTCCTTGAAGGTCATCCGGACGGCCTTGGAGACCAGAGCCTGGATCTCGGTGATCTTTTCATGGATGCTGACGGTCTTCTCGATGACCGCCTGCGGCAGGCGCACGATGAGCTCCAGCCGGCGCAGCACGGTCCGGAACAACTCAGCCAGCTGATCGGACGTCAGTTTCTTGGGCGGGGCGACGCGGATGACGGTATAGGCCTCCTCGCCGGCATCGGCCAGCTGGTCGGCCGTGAGTTTTTTGGGCGGAGCGAAGCCGATCTCGACGTGCGGCAGCTTTTCGTGCACGAAAAGGAAGCGCCGTCTGCCGATCATGGCCGCGACGTTGCGGGAAGCCTCCAGGTACTCCTTGTAGATCTTGAGCTGGGCTTCCAGGTCCCCCTCGGCCTCCGCCTCGCCCAGGTTCAGGAACGGGAGCAGCAACCGGGATTTTATGTATAACAAACGGGAGGCGACGACCAAAAAATCGGCCAGTTCCTCCGGCGGTATCTGCGGATTCTCCTGAAGCCGGGTCAGGTACTCGTCGGTGACCCTGGCCAGGGAGATCTGGGAAATATCCAGCTTGGCCGCCTCGATCAGCTCGAGCAACAGGTCCAACGGTCCTTCGAATTTCTCCAATTTCACGGCAAAGGCCATAACAGCACACGCGTCCGCTCGGGATCAGCGCTTCTTGGACGCCCGCCGCGCTTTCTTCTTGGCCGGTTTCTTTTTGGCCGCGGACTTCTTCTGCAGTTTCAGGTCGCTCCTCTTGCCGATCGAGCCGACGACCGGGGCTTCGGCCTTGACCAGGTCCTTGACCTTCATGCGCAGGGACTCAGTGAAACTTTCGGCGCCGACGATGGCCTGCTTCGTCTTGAGCAGGGTCTTGTCCAGGACCACGCCCAGACCGCGCAGGCTGCCGAACGGCGAAAGGGCGCCGGGTTCGATGCCCAGCTTGGCCATTACCTTTTCCGGGGCCAGCGACACCTTGGTCGCCTTAAGCGCCTTCTTGACGTTGTTCAGTTCCACCCGATACGAAGCGGGAACGACGACGACGAAATAATTCTTGCCCTTCTTCTTGACCTCGGGCAATTCGACCTCGACGAGCAAAGTCTTGGCGATATTCTCCAGTTTCTCGCCCAGGGTCTGGGCCAGATCATAAGCGGTAAAGACCTTCTTGTGTTCGACCACGTCGAACTTAACGTTCTTTTTGCCTAAATGAAGCTTAATTTTCTTGGATATGGCCATAACCAAAATCATTAATGATTAGCCTTATCACTTTAACAAATTCCGCTTAATTTAGCACGCCTACCGGCGCGGCCTGGGGATAAAATACGCCCGTCACTTGACGACGCGATCTATCAAGGCGAGATTCTTTTCGTTGAAGATATGAAGCATGTGGCTTTCTGCGCCGAAAAAGGCTGCCTGGTCTTGTC
>CAYPMU010000030.1:4912-8794 GCA_964411975.1 uncultured Gammaproteobacteria bacterium
ACGGCGGGCTCGGCGTTGGAATTCGGCCCGGGCGCCGCGACCACGGTGCCGTCGAAAGCATAGTCGCCGGTGATCTTTTTGACCTTATCCCCGATCTTGTATCTCATGCGTTTTTCAGGCCTGCTTGATGGCGATATGGGCTTCCGTGAGCTGGCTTTCCGGCAATTCCGATGGCGCACCCATCATCAGGTCGCGGGCGTCGCCGGTCTTGGGCAGGGCCATGATCTCGCGGATGTTCGGCTCCCCCGCCAGCAGCATCACCAGGCGGTCAAAACCGAAAGCCAGGCCGCCGTGCGGCGGCGCGCCGAATTCAAAAGCTTCCAGCATGTGTCCGAAACGCGCCAGGATCTGGTCCTCGGGCAGCCCCATGATCTCGAACACCTTGCGCAAGGCTTCGGACCGGTGATTGCGGATGCTGCCGCCGGCGACCTCATAGCCGTTGAGCACCAGGTCGTACTGGGTCGTCAGGATGCCGCCGATGTTCGTCTTGTTCATCAGGTCTTCCCGGTACTTCGGCTGCGGGGCGCTGAACGGATTGTGCGTGAAGGTCCACCCGCCGTCCTCCGTCTTCTCGAAGAACGGGAAATCGACGACCCAGCAGAAGGCCATCTCGTCCGGGTCATCCTTATTGACGCGCAGGTCGGGCTTGTCGACGCCGTACTTGGCCATGGCCTCGGCGTAGGTCAGCCGCGGGAACGGGACCTGGGTGATCTTCTTTTCGGGCGCGACCGTCCTCACGACGTCGAGCGTGCAGTCCTCGACCAGGCGCATCACGTCCTCCTGCTCGACGAAAGACATCTCCAGGTCGACCTGGGTGAATTCCGGCTGGCGGTCGCCGCGCTGATCCTCGTCGCGAAAACACCGGGCCACCTGGAAATAACGCTCCAGGCCGGCCACCATCAGCAGCTGCTTGAACTGCTGCGGCGACTGCGGCAGCACGTAGAATTTGCCGTCGTGCAGGCGGGACGGAACGATGTACTCGCGCGACCCTTCCGGCGTGCCCTTGGTCAGACACGGGGTCTCGACCTCGATGAAGCCCCGGCCATGAAGGAAATCCCGGAACTGCGATGTCACCCGGTCGCGCAGGATCATGTTCTTCTGCATCCGCTGGCTGCGCAGGTCGAGATAGCGGTATTTCAGACGCAGCTCTTCGTTGATGACGAAGGTGTCCTTGTCCAGTTCGAAAGGCGGCGTCTTGGCCTCGTTCAGGATCTCCAGCGACTGCGCCACCATCTCGATCGAACCGGTCGGCAATTTGGGGTTGCGCATCTTCTCCGGACGCTGGTTGATCTGGCCGCGAATGGAAACTACGAATTCCGGACGCAACGCGTTGGCCTTGGCCAGGAGCTCCTTGTCCGAGGGAAGAAAGACGACCTGCAAAAGACCGCTGCGGTCGCGCAGATCGATGAAAATGATCTTGCCCATGTCGCGCCGGGCGTTGACCCAGCCGGAAACGACCGCTTCCGAGCCGGCCTTGTCGATGATCTCGCTGATGAATTCTCTCTGCATATCACTGATTTTTGCCCTTAACCAGGCCAATAAATTCTAATCCTTGAAAATCGGGGTCGTAATACTTGCCGACGCGCCGCGCGACGGTCGTGATGCTCCGGCTGTCGGCTTCCACGAGCTGTATCTCGTCGTTGCGGCTGACCACCAGCGACCGGCTGTCCGGCGTCCAAGCCAGGGCCCGGCCGGACACCAACAGGCTGCTCAGCGCCGAGTCGATGTCCATCAGCCAGACGTCGCTCTCGTCGCCGGCGTAGGAAAAGGCCAGACGCCGTCCGTCCGGCGACAGCAACGGACCGCGGAAAACCAGGCTGTCGTCCGACAACAGGACCTTGTCGGCCCCGGTCTCCAGGTCGACGAGATGGACCTTGGACGGCCCGGCGATGTCGGTTCCGAGCCCGTCGCCGCGGAAGGTCACGCCGACGCCCAATCCGAGACGAGGATCGATGTCAACGTCGACCAGTCCGAGACGGCGGAAAGCCTTGATCTCCGCGGCTTCGGATCTTTCCAGATCGATCACCCAGAGGCCCGAAACGAACCCGCCGCCCTCGAAGACCGGCTTGAGGTACAGGCGGCGGCCGTCCGGCGACCAGGACAGCGGCGACCAAAAACCGACGTCCGCGGCGCCTTTGATGTCGAAGGTCTGCAGCAGGCTGCCGGCGGTCAGGACGGTGACGCTCCGCTTCGCCGGATCGACGTAGGCCACGCGGCTGCCGTCGGGTGAAGGCAGGCCGTCGACGCCCGAATCGTCCGGCGGCAGCGGCCGTGGCAACTCCCGGCCGGCTACGTCGATCCAGACGAAGTCGTCGGCGCCCGAATTCCGGCGGACGAACAACAGCGTGTCCGGCGACAACGGCCGCATCCAGGGCGAACCCAGCCCCTTGCCGTTATCGGCCGTCACCTGAGCGATCAATTCCGGACGGCCGCCGGTCAGAGGGTAACGATAGTAGCCGTATTCCAGCTTGTCGTCGTTGGCCCAGTCTTTGGGGCCGCGGTCGACGACGCGGTAGGTCGAGAAGACCAGGTAATCGGCCCCGCTCACGGCCGCCTGCCGGCCACTGCTCGCCGGACCGCCGTCGCCGCCGACGGTCTTCATCAGCAGCAGCACGCGCCAGCCGACCACCAGCATCAAAGCCGCCAAGGCGATGACCACGACGAATTCATTGGCGCGGGGGTGGAGGCGCTGCAGCCGGTTCATAAACTCAGGGCTGGAGACGGTTGAGCATGCGGGCGAAAGGAATGGTCTCGCGGACGTGGTCCAGGCCGCACAGCCAGGCCACGGTGCGTTCAACGCCGATGCCGAAGCCGGAATGCGGCACCGATCCGTAACGGCGCAGGTCCAGGTACCACTCGAAGGCCTGGCGCGGCAGCTTGTGTTCTTCCAGGCGCTTTTCCAGCAGGGCCAGGTCGTCGATGCGCTGCGAACCGCCGATGATCTCGCCGTACCCTTCAGGGGCCAGGAGGTCGTCGTTAAGGCAGCGTCCCGGCTCGGCCGGGTCGGGCTTCATGTAAAAAGCCTTGATCTCCACCGGGTAATGATGGATGAAGACGGGCTTGTCGTACTGCTTGGTCAGGATGGTCTCGTCATCGCCGCCGAGATCATCCCCTTCCTTGATGTCCGATCCCAGGGACCGGAGCTGTTTGACCGCCTCGGCATGGTGCAGGCGCGGGAAACCGCCCTCGGCCGCCTTGAGCAGCGGCGCCGTGTTCCTTTCCAGGGTCTTCAGCTCGGCCTGGCAATTGGCCAGCACGCGCTTGATGACGTGGACGACCATGTCCTCTTGCAGCTGGATGTTGTCCAGCCAGTCGTAGTAAGAGGCTTCGGCTTCCAGCATCCAGAACTCGGTCAAATGACGGCGGGTCTTGGACTTCTCCGAACGGAAGGTCGGTCCGAAACAATAGGTCTTGCCCAGGGCCGCGGACGTGGCTTCCTGGTACAACTGACCGGACTGGGACAAATAGGCCTTGTCGTCGAAATACTTCACTTCGAACAGGTCGGAAGTGCCTTCGCAGGCGCTGGGCGTGAATATCGGCGAGTCGGCCAGGACAAAACCGCGCAGCTTCATGAATTCGCGCATTCCGAAGATGATCTCGTCGCGCACGCGCAGGATGGCCTCCTGGCGCGAAGAGCGCAGCCAGAGGTGGCGGTGGTCCATCAGGAAATCGACGCCGTGTTCCTTCTTGCCGATGGGATATTCGGCCGCCGCGGAAACGAGACGGACGTCGCCAGCCGCCAATTCCACACCCGACGCCGACCGCTTGTCCTCCTTGACCGTGCCTTTGACGATCACCGAGGATTCGATGGTCAAAGCGCGCGCGGCCTCCCAGGCTCCGGGACTGACGTCGTTCTTGGAGACCACGGCTTGGATGCGGCCG
>CAYPMU010000031.1:0-8427 GCA_964411975.1 uncultured Gammaproteobacteria bacterium
GCGGGACATCGAGATCGGCTATTCCGAGTCGCGGGAGATCCTGTCCGAGATGTCCAACCTGGCCCAGGTCATCGCCTCGAACGTCCGGGCCCGGGACGTCGCCGCGGACACGGGGAGCGCCAGCATCGTCGACCCCCCGGTCGCCCTGCCCGTCGACTCGCCGTACGAGGCCGCCTCCATCGAGATGCAGCTGATGAACTACAGCCTGCTCCTCGACCGGCTGGCCAACCTCCGCGTCGTCGACCAACCGAAGCTCCTGGATTTCGCCGGGTACCTCAAGGCCCTCCAGGGCCAGAAGAGCGTCTTTTTCTTCTACCAGAGGGAGCTGCTGCCCAAGATCGATCCCCGGATCGTGGACCAGCTGTCGGCGCGCTTCAGCCAGCAGCCCCAGATCACACAATCGCTCGAGACGATCTTCGGCCTCGAGCGCCGGGACGTCGCCATCAACGTCGACCTCGTCACCCGGGCTTACGCCGACGCCTCCGCGGCCGTGCATTTCCTCTACATCTCCCGGCCGGCCGAGAGGCCGGCGGGGATCCGGATGGAGGAACAGTCCGAGGACGTCTTCGCGCCCTTCCTGGAGATGGCCCGCGTGACGGGCGGGTACGCCGCATCGACGGCCAACATCGCCGGGGCCATGCGGGGGGCCGTCGAGGCCTCCGAGAACTATTACCTCCTTTTCTACACCCCCCTGGACTACCGGCCCGACGGCCGCTTCCGCCGCATCGAGGGAGAAGCGCATGACGTACTTCTTCAGGCCGAACAGCTTGAAATAGGCCAAATACATGGCGTTGACCGCCTTGAACTCGGCGGCGAACTGCTCCGGCGTGCAGTAGATGTGGGCGTCGTTCATGTTCATCGAGCGTACCCGCATCAGGCCCATCAGCTCGCCGCTCTGCTCGTAGCGGTAGCAGGTGCCGTACTCGGCCAGGCGCAGGGGCAGGTCGCGGTAGCTGCGCG
This sequence comes from uncultured Gammaproteobacteria bacterium, assembly GCA_964411975.1. Lineage (GTDB taxonomy): Bacteria > Patescibacteriota > Patescibacteriia > SG8-24 > SG8-24 > CAYPMU01. The sequence goes on from CAYPMU010000031.1 coordinate 961, forward strand.
GCTCGGCGGCGTAGATCTGATGGTGGTGCGGGCAGTTCATCGCCTTGAGGTAGTAGACCGACTCCCCGCTCTCCTCCTTCATGGTCATCGACGGGAACATGCTGTCGGCGTAGTACGGCAGGTGGCCGGAGGTCTTGTACATGATCTCCTTGGCCAGATGGGGCGTGCGGACGCGGCTATAACCGCCGCGGAACTCCGTTTCCTTGGCCAGCCGTTCCAGTTCTTCGGTCAGGATGGCGCCGTTGGGCAGCCACAGCGGCAGGCCGGGGCCGACCAGGTCGCTGAAGGCGAACAGCTTGAGCTCCTTGCCCAGCTTGCGGTGGTCGCGCTTCTCCGCCTCTTCCAGCATCTTCAGGTACTCGTCGAGTTCGGCCTGGGTCGGGAAAGCGTAGCCGTAAACGCGCTGCAGCATCGGATTGGTCTCCTTGCCGCGCCAATAGGCGCCGGACACGTTCTTCAGCTTGATGACGCCGATCTCCTTGGTCGTGCCGACGTGAGGCCCGCGGCAGAGGTCGACGAACTTGCCGGTGCGGTAGATCGAGGCCTGGGACGCGCCGGCATCGAGGTCGCCGGCCTCGTCGTCCTTGACCGCGGTCGTGCCCTTGGTCTTCAGGCTCTCGAGCAATTCGACCTTATAAGTCTGCTTGAGCTGGCGAAAGAATTCGATGGCCTCGTCGATGGGCAGTTCCTCCCGGACGAAAGCTTCCTTGCGGCTGATGATCTGGTTCATCCGCTTCTCGATGCGCTGAAGATCGAGCGGCGTCAGCGGCGTGGCCAGGTCGATGTCATAATAAAAGCCGTTCTCGATGACCGGACCGACGCCGAATTTGGCCTCCGGAAAAAGTTCCTGGACGGCCGCGGCCAGCACGTGGGCGGCCGAATGGCGCATGGTGTCGATCTTAGTGAAATCCGCTGGTTTGATGGCGGGCATAGGGACGATGACCTGCTTAAAGGGTACGGATAATAGAGTACCCCTTAAACAGGCTGCTTTCAAGAAGCGGGCGATCCGGATCAATGACGCGGCCGAAAATGAAGACTCCCCCGCCTAAGGCGGGGGTATTCTGGCGGAGGCGAACAAAGAACAGGCGCGTGGACGCCTGTTCTCGCAAATTCAGAGCCGATCGCAGCTGCCGCCGGTCGCGCGACAGCCCGGGCCAGTATGGGATCCGGATGATCTTTCCGGACCATTTCCAGTGGATTCTTCGGTCTTCTGTTCCAGGATATCCTTAAGGAGCATTTCGGCCGCGATCTTGTCAGCCGCGGCCTTTGCCGAAACGGATGACATATTGAACATAAACGGAGACAAGGTGTTCAATGACGCAGCCCAATATTAAAAAACACTGATGTATATTATTATTATAATCTAAGCCGCACGGGAATGTAAAGGTGCAACAAAAAACTCCCGAACGGGAGATAACGGATCCAGCGGCCCGGTCAACTCACCGGACCTCCATCTTGATGTGTTCGGCGATGTTGGGCAGCCGCACCGACCAGAAAGGAGACAGTTTGACCGACGCCGAAGCCACGCCGTCGATCTTCTCCAGATAACCCTTGGCCGCGTCGGCGGTGACGCCGGTCAGTTTGGCCGGATCGAGGGCCGGAGCCTCGGGAGAAAGTATGGACAGCCCCACGGCCGACACCCGGAGGTTGGCCTGGCCCGCGGCCGGGTCGGTCTTCTCCACCGTGACCTTGGTCGCCTGGTCCTCGACCCGCTGGAACTGGCGGTCGAAAGGCACCAATTCCCGGAGCTTGGCCGCGATGGCCTTCTGGAACATGGCGTTGTCGTAAAATATCCCGGTCAGCTTCAGCTTCATGGTCAGCGAGAACTCCGCCGCTTCCGAACCGACCGGCTCGTCGGTCAGCTGATTGAGCACCTCGGCGGAGATGAGAGCGCCGCTGGCCGCCGCACCGCCCTCTTTGGCCTTTTGCACCAGCTTGTCGGTCATCTCCCGGGTCAGTTTTTCCTTGATCACTTCGGCGGCGCTGGCCACGTCGTCCTTGGTGACCATGCGCACGTCCTTCACTCCCCCGCCGATGGGGCTGACGGTCGACACGGTGAAATATTTGCGGTTCTCCGGCAGCAGTCCGGGTATCTCGAAGGTCGCGTCGCCGATGTCGCCGCCCGGACCGACCTGGTCGGCGTAAACGTCGACCTCGACGACGCCGCTGGCCGGCACGACGACGGTCTTCCTGATGCGGAAAAGCCGGCCGTCGGGAGCGGCCAGGCGGGTGGTGGCCACCAGGGTCTGGGCCCGGGGCAGCGTGCTCTTGATGGCGACCCGTCCGGTGGCGGGCACGTCGACCTTGACCACCGAGGTCGAAGGGAACGTCTGGGTCAGTTCGTCGGTCAGCTCGATGACCTCGCCGGCGATCTCGCCTTCGATCGGCTGGCGGGCGACGTCGATGACCGTGTCCAGCCTGACCTCGTCCTGTCTGGAAAGCACGACCACCGTGGCCCGGGACAGGACCACGTAGAGGACCAGGACGACGGTGCCCAAAGTCAGGGCCAGGAACAGGGTGGCGATGCGGCGGAACAGGGCGACATGGGTCGCCGGCAGGGACGGCCGGTCAGGTGAGACGTCTTTCATATATGCAATATAACACCAAACGACGGCTGAAGTAAGGGAGTATAGAAGTGCTGGAGTTCTGGAGCTTGACTTCAACCTTCAGTACTCCATTACTTCAGTGCTCCCCCGCTTGCGCGGTCACGCCTGCACTGCGCCGCGCCCGAGGACCTGCTCGATGGCGCTGATGGACGCGCTGGAAAATTCGATGGTAAAACCGGTCTCGATATGCTTGGTACCGCCGGCGCCCCGGACCTCCAGCACCACCTGACGCCGGCCCGGATGGGCCGCCAGCACCCGCTTCAGCTCTTCGGAGAAGGTCTTGGTCATGGTGGCCGGCACGGCGATGCGGACCTTGCCGGCTTCGGAGATCGGCTGGGTGCCGCCTTTGGCCGCGGTCTGGCCGTTGCGGCCGGCGTGGAAAGCCAGCTGCTGCCGCAGGCCTTCGACCGTCCCCGGATTCAGCTGCGTGGCCCGTTCGCAGAGCAGCTTGGGCTCGCCGTCCTTCTCCTGGTATTTGCCCTCGACCATGACCGCGGCGTCGGCGACCATGACGGCGCCGCATTCCTTGAAGACCGAAGGGAAGATCACGACCTCGATCATGCCGCTCATGTCCTCCAGCCGGGCGAAGGCCATGGGTTCGTTCTTCTTGGTCATGATCTGGCGGATATTGGTGATGGAACCGCCGACGCGCAGCAGGCCGCCGTAGCCCTTATGCTCGGACAGGGACTTGATCGGCGTCAGCAGGCCGCCGAAATAATCGGAATATTCCTTGAAAGGATGCTCGGAAACGTACAGCCCCAGCAGTTCCCTCTCCCACAGCAGCTTTTCGCGCTTGGTGGCCGCCGGCACGGCCCGCAGCGTCAGTCCGGCGGAACTCACGAGCGGCGTGGCGCTGAACATGTTGGCCTGGCCGGAGTTGATGTCCTTCATGGCGCTCTTGTGGAAGGCCAGGATCTGGTCGAGGTTAGCCAGAAGCTGGTTCCTCTCGCCCAGCGCGTCCAGGGCGCCGGATTTGATCAGGGCTTCGAGCGACTTCTTGTTGAACCCCTTGGAATCGATGCGCGAGGCCATGTCGGCGACGCTCGGGAACGGGCCGCGGGCCTGGCGCTCGGCGATGACCGCGGCGATGGTGTCGGAACCGAGGTTCTTCACGCCTTCGAGGCCGAAACGGATGGTCTTGTCGTCGATGTAGGTGAAGCTGGCGCCGGAGGAATTGACGTCCGGCGGCAGGACGGCGATGCCCATGCGCACGCATTCGGAGACGGCGTCGGCCACGGTCTCCATGTCGCCGGACTGGGACTCGGCCGACAGCACGGCGGTCATGAATTCGGCCGGATAATTGGCCTTGAGGTAGGCCGTGTGATAGGCGACCACGGCGTAGGAAGCGGCATGGGCCTTGTTGAAGCCATAGGCGGCGAAGGGCTTGATCAGCTCCCAGATCTGGTCGATGGTCTTGGGCGCCACGCCGTTCTTGGCGCAGCCCTCGCGGAACTTGACCTCCTGCTTGGCCATCTCCGCCGGGATCTTCTTGCCCATGGCCTTGCGGAACTTGTCGGCCTCCATCCAGTCGTAGCCGGCCAGGTGGATGGCGGTGAGCATGACGTCGTCCTGGTAGACCAGCACGCCCAGCGATTCCTTCATGAAAGCCTCGACCCGCGGTTCGAAATAAGTGATCAGCGACGGGTCCTGCTTGCGGCGGATGTACTCGGGAATGGACTCGATCGGCCCGGGGCGGTACAGCGCGACCATGGCCATGATGTCGAAGATGCTGGTCGGCTTGAGCTGCATCAGGTAGGTGGTCATGCCCGAACCGCCCAGCTGGAACAGGCCGGTGGTCTCGCCGCGGGCCATCAGCTCGAAAGCCTTCTTGTCGTCCAGCGGCAGGGCGTGCAGGTCGATGTCCGCGCCCTTGGTCCGTTTGATGATCTTGACCGCCTGCCCGAGGATGGACAGGTTGCGGATGCCCAGGAAATCCATCTTCAGTACGCCGGCGCCGTCCGCGCCGACCGCGTTCATGTCGAACTGGGTGATGACCTTTTCGCCGCCCGGCTCGCGCTGCAGCGGCACGTAATCGGTCAGCGGCCCGGGCGCGATGACCACGCCGGCGGCGTGGACCGAACAATGGCGGGCGCAGCCCTCCACCTTGCGGGCCAGTTCAAGCAGCTGCTTGACGCTGGGATCGGTATCGGCCAGCTCCTTGAGTTCCGGGTTCTCGTTCAGCGCCCGCTCGATGGTCATGGCGAAGCCCTGGCTGCCCATAGGGATGAGCTTGGCCACGCGGTCGACGGACCCGTACTGCATGCCCAGCGCCCGGCCGACGTCGCGCACGGCGGCGCGGGCGGCCATGGTGCCGAAGGTGCCGATCTGGGCCACCTTGTCGGCGCCGTATTTGGCGGTGACGTAAGCGATGACCTCGTCGCGGCGGTCATCGGCGAAATCCACGTCGATATCGGGCGCCGACGGACGGAAGGGGTTGAGGAAGCGCTCGAATGGCAGCTTGAAGTAGAGCGGATTGACGGGCACGATGTCGATGGCATAGGAGACCAGCGAGCCGGCGGCCGAGCCGCGCGTGGTCGAGACGATCCCCTGTTCGCGCGACCAGTGGACGTAATCGGAGACGACCAGGAAGTAAACGGCGTAGCCTTTTTTGGCGATGATCTCCAGCTCGTAGTCCAGGCGCTTCTTCATCTCGTCGGTGACCTCGGGGACTTTTTCCGCCAGGCCGGCGTAGGTGCGCTCGCGCAAGACGCCGTCATAGGTCTGGCCGGGCTCGATCGGGTAGTTGGCGAACTTCCATTTGCCGAGTTCGATCTCGACGTTGCAGCGCTCGGCTATCCGGGCGGTATTGGCCGCGGCTTCGGGACGGTCGGCGAAGGCCGTCTCCATCTGTTCGCCGCTGACCAGCGAGTAATCCACGCCGACCATCCGGGCCCGGTCCTCCTGCTGCACGGTCTTGCCGGCGCCGATGCAGACCAGGATGTCATGGGCTTCGGCGTCCTCCGGCCGGAGGTAATGCACGTCCTTGGTGCCGACGAGCGGCGCGCCGGTCTTGGCCGACAGCTTGGCCAGGTCCTCGTTGCGCGCCCGCTGCTCGTCAAGCTCGGGATGGTCCTGGACCTCCAGGAAAAAACTGTCCGGACCGAAGATATCCCGGTATTCGGCGACCAGCTTCTCGGCTTTTTCCTGTTCGCCGCCCTCAAGCGCCTTGGCCACGTCGCCTTTGAGGCCGCCCGAGAGGCAGATCAGCCCCTTGGCATGGCGCCGCAGCAGGTCCTTGTCCACGCGCGGTTTATAGTAAAAACCCTCCAGGTGCGCGGCGCTGGAGATCTTGATCAGGTTCTGGTAACCCTCGTTGGTTTCGGCCAGCAGGACGATCTGGTAGGGCCGATCGTCGATGCGCGGCCGCTTGTCGGTCATCTTGTGCGGCGCCAGGTAGCACTCGACGCCGATGATCGGCTTGATCTCGGCTTTCTTGCAGGCCTTGAAGAATTCGATGACGCCGTACAGAGCGGCGTAATCGGTCAGCGCCAGGGACTTCATCCCCTTTTCCTTGGCGAACTTAACCAGGTCGTCGATCTGCGGCAGGGCCTGCAGCAGCGAGTAATGGCTGTGGACGTGGAGATGGACAAAATCGGAGGGCATGCGCAGGCGGCAAAATTTACCGGTATCTTTCAGCCTCAGTGTACTTAATTTGAAAGGTTCAGGGAAGTATGAAAAACACCGCTAAAATGGCGGGGTATATGCGTGTCCCCAAAGTGCCTGTCACCTACATGTAACGTCGCCTGTTCGGGGCAGGCCTTCGCCGGTACGCGTGCCGCTCCAGCGGCGGCCCGCTAACCTGCGGCGACTTGCTCCGCCAGAGGCGGAGACCAAGCCAAGTCGCCTCCGAGTTACCGGCAAAGGCCAGCCCCTCACGGCTCGATCACACCAATATAGAAAGGATTGCGCTCCGGCTGCGGAGATGTCGCTGACGCGACATCTGCCGTCGCGAAATGACGACGAGTCGTCCGCAAAGTGTGCTGCGCACATTAAATAAATATATGTCCCCTCTTTGCGGAAGAATCATTTTCATCTCGCGAGGCCAGGAGGCGCGAAGCGCCGCTACCGCCCGCAGGCCGCGCCTGCCTGCCGCCTGCCTGCCGGTAGGCAGAGCAGGCAAGGACCCGCAGCCGGTCGAACGGCTTCTCGACTCGGCCTTCAGCCTCGCTCGAAGAATAACCCCATCACCGCGTCCGAAGTCAACAATCGATAAACCGACGCCCAATCGCTCGGCAACGCCTCCTTCGCCCAGCTCAGTCGGCTCCCCCATCAAATAACCAACCGTTTTTGTGCGACGCGGTGAGGGGTTGTCAACTGTCACGAAATTTCCATCGTACCGCCCGTGGCGGCACTCGGAAATTTCGGACGTTGACAAAAAAATAACCCAGAAGGGTTATTTAAGTTTCAGCCGTCGCCGGTGCGGCGGCCGTAGTCGGACGGAGTGGCTTCGGCGTTGGGCACGACGATCCAGAGGATCAGGTACGGGACGAGCCCGAAACCGTAGAAGAAGAAAGCCACGCCCCAGACCAGGCGGACCAGCCACAGCGGCAGGTTCAGCCAGTAGGCCAGGCCGGCGCAGACGCCGCCGATCCAGCCTTTGGCGGGCAGCAGACGGAAACGCTTCAGCGACCAGTCGACGGGTTTCTTGGCCATTTTCAACCTCCTTAAAATAGGAAGGAACGACGGCATCTTTTCATGCCGGAAGGCTGGTGTCAATAAGTGTAGGAGGTAACTTCTCGACTCGGGCTTCACCCTCGCTAGAAGAATATAACGGGCGCAGCACACTTTGCGTAAGACTCGTCGTCCTTTCGCGAGGCCAGGCCGACAGAATTGTCGGCCCCCGCAGGCCGAGCGCACACTT
>CAYPMU010000032.1:0-8422 GCA_964411975.1 uncultured Gammaproteobacteria bacterium
TCTTCATACGGCCCCCTTTCAGGTGTAATGGCAGCCCGACATTGGGCGGCTTTTTTAAAGAGCGAAACCGGGAACATTAGTATATTTGAGATAAATTGTCAAGTATGCCGGCGGCCGGCCGCGCGGTGGCGGCCGGCACGTTCCCGGCATAAAAACCGACCGAACAAAAAAGATCCGCCATGCTGCAATGACGGATCCGCCTGCGGCTTAGAATTACGGGCGCCGTGAGGGCCGGGACGAGGTCAGATGCCAGGCGCCGCACCACATGCAAGGATAGACGCCGATGGGCGTGCCGGACCGCGATCCGCGCCAGGCGGCGGCGGCCTGCGCGCCCTGCTCGGTCGGATGCATTTCCTTGCCTGAGGTCGCGCATTTGGGCAGCTCGTCATGCCGCTCCGGCGGCTGCCGATCGGCGATCTCGTTGATGTTGAAGCGGCGCATGTCGGCGGCATTCGCGTCGGCGTGCTCACTTCACGTCGACGATGTCCTCCCAGACCAGGGAGCCCGAAGGGCCGATCTCGCCGTCGTCCTCGACGGTCCCCAGTTCGATCGCGTCGTCCGACACCTCCAGCACGACAAGCCCGGGCAAGGTCTTCCTTTCGCCGTTTTGCTCCATCTCAACGGTTACCGCCCCCTCGCGCAACGGCCTTTCAGGATCGCGGAATACTTCCTGGGACCGCAGCAACGACGGGCGCAGCCGCTCCTTCTTTTGTTCGACGGTCTCCCGCATCGCGGCCTCTTCCGGACGCGCCGGTCGTTCGGTCATATGGACAGCGATCTTGAAATGAATTAAGACGGCCGGATCACTTGGCGGGCACGGCCGTCAGCCAATTGACGACACCCTTCTCGTACCAGGCCTTTTCCCGGATGATCTTCTCCTGCCTCTCGATCCAGCCGCTCCAGTCGGGTTGGAGTTCGTCATCCGGCCGGGCAGCCAGGTCGGGCCGGTGCGCCCTCTCCCGGTCCAGGTAATAGGCGTTTTCCTTGAGTTTGCCTTCGTCCCGATATCGCCGGACCAGGCCCAGGGCGTCCGGCGAGAGCATCGTCAGCTCGTACAGCCTGATACGCGAATCCGAACTCTGGGCCAGGGAAACGTTGGCGCTGAGGATGAAGCGCTCGACCGGGAAGACCGTCGCCATGGCGAACATCCACAGGAACAGCAGTATCAGGAACTTCAGGATGTTGGAACGGCGCGGCACGAAAAGTCGGGAGATCAGCCAGACCAGCAGAACGGCGCAGAACAGGACCGTGTAGAGGGCGAAGAACTTCTCGTAGCTGAAGCCGTAGTTGACGACGTAAAGGACCATCCGGTGGCCGGCCGAGAACAGCAGGAGCAGCGAAGCGAAGGTGAACGCCCCCAGGAGCTTCTGGACCGCCGGGACGGTCTTCCTGTAGGCCGAGAAGTAGATGACGATGTTGATGACGGACAGGAAAAGCAGCTGCCAGAAACCGCTCTTGACCAGATAGACCGTTTCCTTGAAGTCGAAGGGCAGGGTCCCGACCCACATCTTCCGGAACTGCAGCCAAAGGAACAGCGCGTAAATGACCAGGATGCCTCCCAGGACGATGCCGACGATGACCGAGTCGGTCTGGGTCTCGGTTTCCCGGTCCTCGGCATGGCTGAGGTCCCGGCCCCAGGCGAACAGGCCGGCCGTGGTGACGACGGAAAATATGATCCCGACCAGGATCTTGGCGGCCAGGGTGGTGGAGAGCAGTTCCCGGAACCGATCCATGACGACCTGCGTCTGGGCGGCGAAGACGGCGTCGGCCGAAGAAAGCAGCGGAATGATGACGGTCAGGGATATGGCCAGCAGGATGAACACCCCGACCGCGACCCGCCGGACCAGGCTGTCTTTATCCTTTGACCGGGGCAGGAACCTGACGTGGACGGCGATCGAGCGGCGCAATTGCCCCAACAGGGACAGGGCCCGGACGAGCATCCGGCCCAGGAACCGGGAATTCCAGTGCGGTTTGGGCTGGGCCCGCAGGAAACCGAGGTTATAGAATAACGCGAACAACACCGGCAGGACCAGCATGCTGACCGCCTTCAGGAACGGATTATCGTATATCAGGAAGCTGGCGACGATCAGGCCGATCGGGACAATCCAGTAAAGATTGTCCTTGAGCCGGATCCCCTGACGATGCATGGACCAGAGGAAAAGCCCGATGACCGCCGCCAGGTAGACGAAAGTGTTCGGACCGAGGGCGTAAACCCCGCGGTCCCAAAAGCCCCAGAGAAAGATGACCCAAAAAAGAGCCGTCCCCGCGCTCCAAAGAAGCTTGATCCTGACGGTCTTATCCAGGCTTAAAGTCGCTTCTTGGCCGTCTCCGTGGTCGTGCGTCATGTCCATATCTTTGCGCTATGGCGATTATATGATGTGATTTCGGGATTATACCAGTATTCCGCTAAAAAATAATTTTTTGCCTTATAGATATAAAGGAAAGGCATTCATCCTTTCCATATTTTGACCCCGAAGCGGCGACGTTCATCCGCCTTATTTCAACTTTGACCGGATCCATCCGGCTCCGCGGCGACCATTAAACCAGCCCGTACGACGATCTCCGCCGGGATCGTTTCATACGATTTCTCCCCGATCTCCGTGGTCCGACATTCTTCATCGCCGCAGACATCGCAACACCGGCTCTGTCCGGTTCCGGCACCGATTATGTCTTCCAGCAGGCGACCATTGATCTGGATGCGATTTGAACTGACGGGGTCTTTTTTAAATTCCGCGAGGGATAACTCGGTTTTTTCCAGAACCACGTCGACCCCGGATGATGCGAGCTTTGTTTTAAGCTGTTCGACCGCCTTAGCCAATTCATTTTCGGTCGATCCGCAACGGGGACAGGTGCTCCCGTCGGAAACCAGTCTTTGCCAGGCGATTCGTAAGGTCTTTCTGTCCTCCGGCTTTATCCCGCACCTGCACTGGCAACGGCATTTATCTGCTTGGGTCATATATCACTCGATGCAGCAATCGATGGCCTTGCGAACCAGATCCCCCAGCTTGCCGACAAGTCCTTTTTTCTTCTGGTCATGTTTATTCAGGGCGGTCTCGTCGATCTTCCTCACGCCCTCGACCGAGATCAGCTTCATGTTCAAGCCCCAGAACAAGGAATACAGATCGTAAGCCTTGCGAAAAAAATCGGTCGCCTCCTCTTTGCGCCCCTGGCCGAGCTGCTTCGTGCCGACCTCCATAAGCCGCATGGATGCGGCAAGTAAATGCTTGGAGATGCACCAGACCTCGCCCTCCGGCTCCTTGACGATCTTCTTGAGCAACTCCTTGCGCATCTCGCGGGCGACGTTGATGAGATCGAAATACTCCTCCTTGCCCGTTTTGGCGCCGGTAAAAAAGAAGTGCTCTTCGATGGAGACCAGGTTCATGATGGCGATCGAGAGGTCCTGGTCGGAGGACAGGTCCATCTTCTCCTGTTTCTTCATTTGGTCGATCTTTTCGACGAATTCATCCAGGTTCTTTATCGGATCCGGGTCGCTCATACGATCATTTCGTTAATAAATAAAATACCAAGCTCATAATAATTATCGGACAGACCGGCATGACGACTTTCTGGAACGGGAAGTAAGCATGACCGCCGTTCTTCTCTTTCAGATAATAGTACCAGCTGGCCCCGAACCAAAAGGCAAAACTGCCGACGACGATGCCGACGAGTATCTTGTCCAGCCCGCAGGCGCAGATTGTGGAGAGCGGATTGCCCATGATGCCCATGAAATAAAGCGGGACGACGATCAAAAGGTAGTAACCGGCGATCGTCAGGGGCGCGCGGCCGCGAAAATGGATCTTCTTGCCATCGAACCATGATAGAGTCCAGGCGATCATGGATACGGTCAGGCCGCCGATCCACAGGCCGGTGACCGAATCGTCGATGCCGAGCCAGCGAGAGAAACCGACCCCGGTGCCCACGGCAATGGTGCAGATCGGACAGACCGCCTGGGCCTGGTTGACGAAAAGCAGGTTCAGTCCGAGGATCGACGACGCGAAAATAAGGATCTTTTTCATATTATCGCCGGCCGGCCTTTGTTCTGAAGAATTCGATGATGTCCTGATCGCCCAAAAGGCAACTCGAACCGTCCCACAGGAACGGGACGCCGATGGAGTCGGTCGGTAAGCCGCAGATCTGGGCTTTCGCCACCAGATCGTCGGCGTTCTGTCTATTATTATAAACTTCCTTTTTCACGAAGGATAACCTGCCTTCAACATCATTTTCCGCCACGAATTTTTCGACGATAGCGCAGTGCGGACAGCCATCGCCATAATAGAGAATGATCCCGGATGCCACTTGGCCGCCGCTCCCATCCGCCGGCTGGGCCGCGGACCTCCCCTTGTCCGCTATCACCAAAACGCCGAAGATCGCGACCGAAAAGAACGATATCGAGATCAAAAGTAATTTCTTGTTCATAGACATGTGTTGTTATCACCGCTGTCGTCTTCCATCTCGCGAGATCATCCTTACTTTATTCCGACTCACATGACCAAGCCGAGCAGATTCCTTAAATAATACGCCCCAGCGACTATCATGGCCGCGCCAGCCGCGTACCGCATCGGCTTCTCGATCTTCTGCGCCGCGCCGAGCGCCGCGCCGAGACGGCTCGAACCGAAGGCGATCAGCAAGGCGAAGACGACTACGGGCAGGGACGTCCCGACGGCAAAGAACGGCGGCAGCAGGAGTCCGGACGGCGACTTCAGCACCAGCGGCATCAGTGCGCCGAAGAAGATGGCGCCGGAATAGGGGCAGATGGCGAGCGCCAGAAGAGCGCCCAGCAGGAAAGCGCCCCAGCCGCCACGCGCCGCGAGCCGGGACTTGAACGCGGCCAGCTTTTTGCCGCCGGAAGGCAATTCGATCTTTATCGCGCCGGCGACGACGAGACCAAGCAGGATCAGTATCGGTCCGAGAGCCTTGTCGCCCCAGCCTTGAAACACGCCGGCAACGCTGAACGCCGAGGCGCCGAAGAAGATCAGCGCGGCGATCAGGGTGTAGCTCAAGGCCCGGCCGGCAGTGAAAAACAGCCCGCCGCGCCAGGCCGCCGTCCCCTTGGTTTCCTTTACCAAATACCCTACCGCGGCGATATTCGCGGCCAGCGGACAGGGCGCGACGGCTACAAGCAGCCCCAGCAGAAAAGCGCTTACCGCAGTGAGGGAACTATTCTCTATCAAGGCGTTCAGCAGATCCATAGTCATTCACCCAGCAGCAGCCGCCGGATGCGGCCCTCGAGATACTCCAGGTACTTGCTTTCGCTGTAGGTCAGACGCCAGACGGTCACATCCTCTTCGATGTGGTCGGTGCCACCGGTCACTGCATTAAGGAATAACGATGACGCCGTAGCCTGGAATTTGCCGACAATGGCCTGGTACTCCGGCTTTGAGCCGTCCACCTCCATAAAAACAACGGTTCCGTCGGCGTATTCCTTGGGGAATCTCTCTTTGACGGTCTTCAGGGCCAGCGCCCCGACGGCCTTGCAACTCGCGCATTGCGTTGCGCCGTGGAAATGCACGACCTCGACGCGCTCGGCCCTGACGGAAGACCGGGGGCCGGCCGCTGTGGCCGAAGCCGCGATATCCGTGCGATCAACCGACCGGGCGCCGAAGTAAACCGGGACGATGATGACCGCCAGAGCCGCCGCCGCGATCAAAAGTTTATTCTTATTCATAGCTGTCAGCCCTGGAAATTAAAGGCGTTAAAGAAGAAACCGATGCCAACGATGCCGACCGTCGTCGCTGACACGAAAACCCATAATAATTTCCAACTGATAGCTTTCTTCAGGATGAGCAGGCCGGGGATGGAAAGCGTCACGGTCGCGGTCATGAAAGCCAGGGCCGTGCCGAGCGGGACGCCTTTCCCGGTCATGGCCTCGATGACCGGTATGACGCTCACCGAATTGGCGTAAAGCGGCAGGCCTAAAATGACGGCCAGCGGCACCGACCAACAGCGGCCGCCGTTCAGATAGCTTTCGACGAGTTCGCGCGGCACGAAGCCGTGGATCAGGGCGCCCAACCCTACTCCCAGCAGGACATATGGGAAGACCTCCTTGGTAATGCGCATGCCATCCTTCCGCCAGATGGCCAGACGCTTCTTCAGTGGCAGCGCCTTCCCCCCGTTCTCTTTCAACGCTTCTTTGTTGGTCTTGAACTTCAAGAAAGCCGGATTGACGTGCCGCTCCAATTTCAGCCGCTGAATGACCAGGCCCACGAGAACGCTGATGGCGACGCCCAGGGCGAGATAGGCCGCCGTCGTCTTCAGTCCGAACAAGGACGGAAAAATGAACAGCGAAGCCTCGTTGATCAATGGCGACGCCACCAGGAACGTGAACGTCACCCCTAAAGGGATCCCGGCCCCGACGAACCCGACGAAGAGCGGGATCGACGAGCACGAGCAGAACGGGGTGATGGCGCCGAGCAGCGCGGCCAGAAGATAATCGAACCCGTACCACTTGCGGCCGCCGAGGACGTCGCGCACCTTCTCCATCGGCAGGTAGTAGCGGACGATCGCCATGACGTAATTGATGGCGACCAAAAGCAGGCCGATCTTGATCGTGTCGTAGATGAAAAAGTTGAGCGCGGGACCCCAATAGGCGTCGCTTATCCCAAGCCATTTGCTCACGGCGAGATCGGCGAACTTCTGGATCGGACTGAAGATATCCATAGCAGCCGCTGGGATCAGCAACTTCCGCCGCAACCGCAACCACTGCCACTGTCGCTGCCGCCCCCGCAGCAGGTTTCATCGTCTCCGCAGACGACGCCGCCGATCAGTTCCTTGAGCTGTTCGGCGCTGGGTATGAATCCGGCAGCAACCGTCTTGCCGTCGATGACCAGCGCCGGACTCTGCATCACCCCTAGTTCCAGCAGCTTGGTGATATCCGTGACGTATTCGACCTCGATCTCCGAACCGAGATCTTTTACGGCGCGCTTGACGGCCTCGTGGAGCTTCTTGCAGTTCGGGCAGCCGGACCCGAACACCTGGATCGTATGGGGTGCTTTGGACATATGGTCACTTGGTGAATGAATCTAAAACATCGACCGCCTTCTTTAGCGCGGCTTTATTCAGCGAATAATAGATACGCAGGCCGTCCCTGCGGGAGCGCAGCAGCCCGGCATTCTTTAATGTCTTCAGGTGGTGCGACGTCAGGTTCTGCGGCAAGGCCAGGTTCATCCAGATCTCGCAAACGCACCGTTCACCGTCCTTGAGCAGGCACAGGATGCGCAGACGATTGCCGTCGGACAGGACGGCATTGACCTTGGCGGTCTCGACCATGGCCGGAGGCAGCTTTTCGCCGCGGCAACAGCGTGGTTTCTTATCCATAGATGGTGGACTATATCAATGTCCGTTGATTATAAATGAGGCGACGAAAAATGACAACTGCCGGCGGGTGTGATCAAACAATCCCCGTCAAGGTCACCCGATGGTATCCCGGTTCCTCATTCCGCCTGAGATATACAAAAAAACCGCCCATTAAAGCGGCTGTATATTCACAAGCCAAGACCTGGCCCCGGACCGGAATGTTTGCTTACTTCATCAACGCTTGTTAATATAAATAAGGATCATCAAGAAAGACGCTTATGAAATACGACTTCCTCATCTGCGGCGCCGACGGCATGCAGGGACGCATCGTGGCCCGTTACCTGCTGGAAAAAGGCTACTCGGTCCTGGCCTCCGATATCGTCTCGCCCCGGTCCCAGAAGGCCGTGACGCGCGACCGGCGCAAGGCCGCCTATCAGATAGTGGACCTGCGCGACCGGCAGTCCCTGGCCCGGGCCATCATCGATTCGGGAGCCTCCGTGGTGGTCAACTGCGCCGAAGGCGACTGGAACCTGGACGTTTTCGAGACCTGTCTGGAAACGCGGGTCCACTGCGTCGATCTGGGGTCGCGGGTCGACATGACCGACCGGCAGCTGGCGCTCGATCAGCGTTTCCGGAAGATCAAGCGGACGGCGATCACCGGGGCCGGCTCGGTCCCCGGCGTCGGCAGCGTGATGCTGCGGCATGCCGCCAAAAGATTCGACCGCCTGGACAGCGTCGAGGCCGGCTTCGCCTGGGATTCGAACATCAAGAAATTCGTGCCGCCGTTCTCGATCGAAAGCATTCTCGAGGAATACACCTGGCCCGCCCCGTACATCGTCAACCGACGGCGGCGCTTCAAGGACCCTCGCTCCACCGAAGAGACCAGGTTCATCCGGGCGATCGGCTATCAGAAAGTATTCATGGTCGACCACTCCGAGACCGCGACCTTCTTCCGCTACTACCGGCGCATGGGACTGAAGAACGTCAGGTTCTACGCCGGTTTCCCGGAGCACGCCTCGCGGGTCATCGACATGCTGATCGAACTCGGATTCGCCGACGGCCGGCCGCTTCGGGTCGGGCAAAACGGGATCTCGCCCGGCGCCTTCATCGGCCAGCTCTGCAAACGGAT
>CAYPMU010000033.1:0-8333 GCA_964411975.1 uncultured Gammaproteobacteria bacterium
TCAGCTTGCCGGCAATGACGTTGTTCGGGAAGACCTCGATCTTGGTGTTGAAATCCCGGACGTTGGCGTTGTAGAAGCGGCGGGCGGCCTGGATCTTGTCCTCGGCGTCCTTGAGGTCGTCCTGGAGCTGCAGGAAGTTCTGCGAGGCCTTGAGGTCAGGGTAGGCTTCAGCCACGGCGAACAGCGATTTCAGGGTCTGCGAGAGAGCGTTCTCGGCTTCGGCCCTGGCGGCGGTGCCGGTGGCGTTCATGGCCGCGGCGCGGGCCTGGATGACCTTCTCCATGGTCTGCGATTCGTGCCGGGCATAGCCCTTCACGGTCTCGACCAGGTTGGGGATCAGGTCGTAGCGTCGTTTGAGCTGGACGTCGATGTCGGACCAGGCTTCCTGAGTGCGGTTGCGCAGGGTGATCAGGCCGTTATAAACGGCGATGATCCAGCCGATGATCAGCACGACGCCGATCCCAAGAATGAGCATGATTAAACTTAGCGTGTTCATATTTGTACACCGGATAAGACCGGATTAGCTTAAAGTTGCTTACTTATTAATGAGACTCTATACTAAATTATACCTAACTTGGGCTTAATTATCAAAATCAAATAGCCTCGCCTGGGGGTAAGTATTTCGGTCATTTTTTTTAGTCAATATGGCCTTAAATCCAAAGATATTTAAAGCGTATGACATCCGCGGTCTGGCTCCCGGCGAGCTGGACGAGGATACGGCGTTTCGCGTCGGTCAGGCTTTCGTCAAGTTCACCAAGGCCAAGACCGTGGTCACGGGCAAGGATATGCGCGATAGCACGCCGCGCCTCTTCGACGCTTTCGCCAAAGGGGTGATGTCGCAGGGTTCGGACGTGGTCGACATCGGATTGGTGACCACGCCGATGTTCTACTTCGCCGTCGGCGACTATGATCTGCACGACGGCGGGGTCATGGTCACGGCCTCACACAATCCGAAGCAGTACAACGGCTTCAAGCTGTGCTTCGGCGACGTCCTGCCGATCGGCGCCGATTCGGGCATGGGCGACGTGCGCGACCTGGCCGCGGCCGCGCCGTATCCCGGACATCGCGAGGGCCAGATCGTCGAGACCGACGTTCGCGAAGCTTATCTGGAAAAATTGTTCTCCCTGGTCGAGACGCGCCGGTTCGGCAAGTTGAAGGTCGCGGTCGACACGGCCAACGGCATGGAGGGCGTGATCATCAAGGATGTTTTTCGCCGCCTGCCGCAGTGCGAGTTCCACGGCCTGTTCCTCGAGGTCGACGGCAGTTTCCCCAACCACGAGGCCAATCCGCTGAAGACCGAAACTTTGCTTGATCTGCAGCAGAAAGTGCGGTCCATCAAGGCCGACGTCGGCGTGGCTTTTGACGGCGACGCCGACCGCGTCGGCCTGGTCGACGAGACCGGCGAGCCGGTGCGCGGCGACATCCTGCTGGCCCTCCTGGCGCCGCGGCTGCTGAAGAAGGCGCCGGACGCGGCGGTCATCTACGACGTCCGCTGCAGCATGGTCGTCGCCGAAGAGATCGAGCGCGCCGGCGGCCGGCCGCTGATGTGGAAGGTCGGGCACGGCCTGATCAAACCCAAGATGCGCGAGACCGGCGCGGTCTTCGCCGGCGAACTTTCGCAGCATTATTATTTCCGCGACCTGCATAACGCCGAGAACACCGACCTGGTGATGCTGATGGTGTTCGAACTGCTGTCCGAGACCGGCAAGAAACTTTCGGAACTGACGGCGCCGCTGCTGCGCTATCACCACTCCGGCGAGATCAATTCCGAGGTCGCCGACAAGGACGCGGTCCTGGCCAAGCTGGAGGAGGTCTACGGCCACGAGGCCGCGACCGTCACCAGGATCGACGGCATCCGGATGGATTTCCGCAACGAGAACGACCCGGAAGGGGACTGGTGGTTCAACGTCCGCCCGTCGAACACGGAGCCGCTTTTAAGGCTTAATTTAGAGGCGAAATCGCCGGAGAAGATGGCGGCGAAGCGGGATGAACTGCTGCAGATCATCCGTGCCTAGGCCGGACCGGATATGATCGGCGTTTTCGACTCCGGACTCGGCGGCCTGACCGTCGTTAAAGAGATCTTCCGCCAGCTGCCCGGCTACGGGGTGGTCTATTTCGGCGACACCGCCCGCATGCCTTACGGCAACAAGAGCCCCAGGATGGTGGCCAAGTACGCGCTGCAGGACGCCGAGTTCCTGGTCGCGCACGGCGCCAAGGTCATCGTCGTGGCCTGCAACACCGCTTCGGCCCTGGCCATCGCCGATCTGAGGCGGCGGATCAAGGAGCCCGTCTTCGAGGTCGTTTCGCCGGCCGTGGAACGGGCGGCCAAGGTGACCAAAGGCCGCGTCGGCGTGATCGGGACCCGCGGCACGGTCAAAAGCGGGGTTTACGCGGAAAAAATGAAGCGTCTGACGCCGCGGGCCAGGACCTTCGCCGCCGCCTGTCCGTTGTTCGTCCCGCTCGTCGAGGAAGGCTGGCTGAACCGCCGGGAAACGCTGATGATTGCCAAGGAATACCTTTCTCCGTTAAGATTGCGGCAGATAGATTCGCTGATCCTGGGCTGCACCCACTATCCTTTTTTGAAGCCCGTGGTCAGGAAAGTCATGGGGAGCCGCGTCGCCCTGGTCGATCCGGCCCGGGAGACCGTCGCCCTGCTCAAGTGGTACCTGGCTTCCAAACCGGAACTGGACCGGCAGATGGACCGCGGCGGCGCCCGCCGGTTCTTCGTCAGCGACCGCACGGAACAGTTCTCCCGGCTGGCTTCGCGCTGGCTCGGCGGACGCATTAATTTGGAAGAAACCCAACTCGAATGATCGTCACCATCATCGTACTCGTCGTCGTCCTGTCCCTGCTCGTGTTCGCCCACGAGTTCGGGCATTTCATCACCGCCAAGCTGGCCGGGGCCAAGGTCGAAGAATTCGGCTTCGGTTTTCCGCCGCGGCTGGCCGGTTTCAAGCGCGGCGGCACCATTTATTCGATCAACTGGATCCCGCTGGGCGGTTTCGTCAGGATCAAGGGCGAGTCCGGCGATGACACCCGGGACCCGGACAGTTTCGCCAATAAAAGCCTGCTGGCCCGCAGTATCGTCATTTGCGCCGGCGTGGCCATGAACCTGCTGCTGGCCTGGTTCGTGCTGAGCCTGGGTTACGTCATCGGCCTGCCGCAGGTGGTCGAAGACCTGCCGCCGCAGGCCCGCGTCGCCGAACAAAAACTGCAGGTCTATTCCGTTCTCAAGGACTCGCCGGCCTTCGCCGCCGACCTCAAGACCGGCGACGTCATCGCCGCCGTCGACGGCCGGATCCTGACGGGTTATGAGGAGTTCCGGCAATATACTGCCGCGCGCGAAGGCACGCCGATCGCTTTGACCATCGGACGCGACGGGGAAGCGCTGCAGAAGTCGGTCACGCCCCGGGTCATGCCGGAAAGCGGCCGGGCCGGCGTCGGCATCGCCGTCGTCGAGACCGGCCTGGTCTCTTATCCCTGGTATCTCGCCCCGGTCCAGGGCGCGGCCGCGACCTGGTTCTTCCTGCGGGAGATCGTCGGGGCGTTCGCCGGCCTGCTCCGCGACCTGTTCACCGTCCAGCCGGTCAGCGTCGAATTCTCCGGCCCGGTGGGCATCGCCATCATCACCGCCGAGGTGGTCCGCATGGGCTTCCGCCACCTGCTCCAGTTCACCGCTTTGCTGTCGGTCAACCTGGCCGTGATCAACATCCTGCCTTTTCCCGCCCTGGACGGCGGCCGCCTGCTGTTCCTGGCCATCGAACGGCTGCGGCGGCGTGCGGTCAGCGCCCGGATCGAGGCCCTGGTCCACAGCGCCGGCTTCGTTTTCCTGATGATGCTGGTCCTCGTCATTACCTACCAGGATATGGTAAAATTCGGTGACCGGATTTTATCTTCTTTAGGCCGGCTTTTCGGGGTCTGACAAAGATATGATCGACAGGCTTGAGGCCCTGCGGGCGCGCATCGGCGCCGCCCTGGACGGGGTCAAAAGTATCAAAGAACTGGAGGATCTTGAGGTGTCCGAACTCGGCCGCAAGAGCGAGTTCATGACGGCCCTGAAAGGCCTGGGCGGACTGCCGCCCGAACAGCGCAAGGCGGTCGGCCAGAAAGCCAACGAGATCAAGACCGCGCTGGCGGCCGCTTTCGCGTCCCGGCGCCAGTCGCTCCAGTCCGCCTCTCTGGGGGCCCTGGCCGAGACCGAATGGATCGACGTCACCGTGCCCGGCGTCCGCCCCGCGGTCGGCCACACCCACCTGACCAATCAGGCCATCGACGAGATCACCGACATCTTCAGCCGCATCGGCTTTCACCGCTCCCGCCATCCGGAGGTCGACTGGGACTGGTATGCCTTCGAGGCCCTGAACATGCCGCCCGACCATCCCGCCCGCGACGAGTGGGAGACTTTTTTCGTCGACGCGCCGGTCCACGCCCGCTTGGGCAAGATGGTGCTGACGCCGCACACCTCCTCCGGCCAGGTGCGCGAGATGGAGCGGCGCGCCCTGCCCGTCAGGATGATCAGCATCTCCAAATGCTACCGGCGGCAGATGGACGTGTCGCACGTGCCGATGTTCCACCAGTTCGAGGGCCTGCTGATCGACCGCGGCGTTTCCGTGACCCACCTCAAGGGTGTGCTCGACCATTTCGCCCGCACTTATTTCGGACCGCAGCGCAAGACGCGGCTGCGGCCTTTCCATTTCCGTTTCACCGAACCGAGCTTCGAGGTCGACATCTCTTGCGGGATCTGCGGCGGCAGCGGCAAACTGGCGGGCGGATCCAAGTGCCGCCTGTGCAAGGACGGCTGGCTGGAACTCGGCGGCGCCGGCATGGTCCACCCCAACGTCCTCCTGGCCGGCAAGATCGATCCGGAAGAGTGGGGCGGCTTCGCCTTCGGCTGGGGCGTGGAGCGGACGATGATGATGCGGTCGGGGCTGCAGATACCCGACATCCGCGAGGTCTACAAGAACGACTTGCGATTTTTAGGCCAATTCTAGCCATATTTCAGCTATGTCTATGCTGAAGAATTTGCGCAAAAATATCTGGATGCCGGCGATCATGTTCCCTTTTGCCGGACCGAATCCTTACTCGTCCATGGACCAGTACATCAGCGACCGGCTGTCGCCGGGCGGCGGCGTGGTCTTTGTCGGCGGTCTGCCGCTCAACGGCGCCTTCTTCTTTTTGGCGGCGCTGTTCACCGCGGCGTTCGTCATCTTCTGGATGCTGATGCTGGTCGATTGCCTCCGGCGGCCAGTGCCGCACAAACTGCTCTGGGCGGCGATCCTGGTGGCGAGCGCGCCTCTCGGACTGTATTGGCTGTCGGCCCTTTTGTATTATCTGCTGGTCAAGATCGAAGCGGACAAGCCGGTCGGCTGGCGCCAGCGCTGGTCCGCGCGTTTCCGCGGACTGGCCGCCAAGTTCCGCCGCGGTCCGCGGGGTTGAGTACGGTATGAACATCCTGGCTTCATATAATTGGCTGAAAGAATACGTGGCCTTCAAGGGAACGGCCGATGTTTTCGCGCGCCAGCTGTCGCTGTCCGGGCCGGCGGTGGAGCGGCAGTACCCGCAAGCGCCGCCTTTCGACCAGATGGTCATCGGCCAGGTGCTGGCGCTGCGGCCGCATCCGAACGCCGACAAGCTCCGGCTGGTGAAGACCTCGCTCGGCAAGAAGCAGATCGAGCTGGTCTGCGGCGGCTCCAATCTGTCCGTCGGGATGAAAGTGGTCGTGGCCCTGCCCGGGGCCATGGTCCGCTGGCACGGCCAGGGCGACCTCATTGAGTTGAAATCGGCCGAGATCCGCGGCATCAAAAGCGACGGCATGATCTGCGGCGCCAGCGAGATCGGCCTGGGCGAGATCTTCCCGCACGCCGCCATGGAGATCATGGACCTGAGCTGGTGCAAGTCCAAGCCGGGCACGGCCTTCGCCCGCGCCCTGGGTCTGGACGACACCGTTTTCGACGTCGAAGTGACCACCAACCGCCCCGACGCCTTTTCCATCGTCGGATTGGCGCGCGAAGCCGCGGCCATCCTGGGCGTCAAGTTCACCTGGAAGGAGCCGGTCATTCCCTCGCCGGCGAAGTCTGCCAAGCTGCGCGACCTCAGCGTCGACAACCGTGCGCCCAAGCTCTGTTCCCGTTATCAGGCCGTGGTCATGGACAACGTCGTCATCGGCCCGTCGCCGTGGTGGATCAAGAACCGGCTGCGCATGGCCGGCATCAGGCCGATCAACAATATCGTGGACATCACCAATTACGTCATGATCGAGTACGGCCAGCCGCTGCACGCTTTCGATTACGACCGGGTCGGCGGCGCGGCCATCAACGTGCGCCAGGCCAAGGCCGGCGAAAAGCTGCTGCTGCTCGACGGCCGGGAAGCGGCCCTGGCCGAGGGCCAGCTGGTGATCGCCGACGACGCCAGGCCGCTGGCCGTGGCCGGGGTCATGGGCGGCGAACAGTCGGCCGTGCACGAGGACACCAAGACGATCGTCTTCGAATCGGCCTGCTTCGACCCGGTCTCGGTCCGCCGCACCGCCCGCGCCCTCAACGCCCATACCGACGCCTCGCTGCGTTTCGAGAAAGGCCTGCCGGAGGAGCAGACGGCCGCCGCCCTGGCCCGGGCCGTGGAACTCTGCCAGGAGGTCGCCTGCGGCCGCGTGGCCGGACCGGTACTGGACTGCCACCTGGCGCCGCGCAAACGCTCCAAATTCGTTTTTCGCCCCTGCAAGGCCGAGGAGCTGATCGGCGTGAAGATACCCAAGGCGCGGATGGTCGGCATGCTCAAGTCACTCGGTTTCGGCGTTTCGCCGCGCAGCGGGTCGGCCAAGAATTGCCGCTACGAGGTCTCCGTCCCGTATTGGCGCGAGCGCGACATCGAGACCGAGCGCGATTTCGCCGAAGAGATCGCCCGCATTTACGGTTACCACAACCTGCCGTCGCTCATGCCGACCGGCGAGATCCCGGTCGAGAACCCCGATCCCGTCCTGGCCGCCCAGCGGCGGACCAGGGAATTCCTGCGCGGCATCGGCTCGACCGAACTGCTTACCTATTCCTTCGTTTCGCGCGACCAGCTGACCCGCTGCGGCCTGGATCCGGCGGCGGCCCTGCGTCTGGCCAACCCCCTGTCCGTGGATTTTGAGTTCATGAGGCCCAGCCTGATACCCGGGTTGCTGTCGGTCATCAAGGATAACCAGGGTCTTTTCCCCGCGGCCAGCCTGTTCGAGATCAGCAACGTCTATCTGCCGCGGGCCGGCGACCTGCCGGAGGAGCGGCCTGTGGTGCTGGCGGCGGCGTATGGTCCGGGTCAGGAAGCCGATGGCCTGTTCCGGCAGGTCAAGGGCGTTTATGAAGCTTACGGCCATTTTATCGGGCTTGATCAGGCGGAGTTGCGCCGGAGCGCGGTCGTCGTCCGGCCCTGGCATCCGGGACGCGGCGCGGAGATCGTCGCCGCCGGCCGGCCCATCGGCCGCCTGGGGGAGATACATCCCGCGGTCCTGGCCGAGTTCGGCATCGATGGCCGGGTGGCGGTACTGGAACTGGACCTGGCGGCGCTGCTGGGCGCGCTGCGTCCGACGCGGCGGTACCAGCCGGTCGCGGCTTTTCCGCCGGTCCTGCGCGACCTGGCTTTCGTCCTGGGCGAGCGCGAGGAGTACGGGGATATTTCCCGGGCCGTCCTGGCGGCCAATGAACTGGTCAAAGAGGTCGAACTGTTCGACGTTTACCGCGGCGCCAGCATCGGCGCCGGCAAGAAGAGCCTGGCGCTGCACCTCGCCTTCGCCCGTCCCGACCGGACCCTGACCGCGGAAGAGGCCGACCGGGCCGTTGAGGACATCAAGAAGGCCCTGGCCGCCAAGTTCGGCGCGGCCATCAGGACGTAGGATATTCAGCGATAATACCGGCGGCCGGCAGCGGTTGTGCCCCCTGCCGGCCTTCTGCTATACTTAAAGCAGGATCATTTAGCTGCCTTATATTATGCTCGAGACCAGCAAAGACCTGCTCTACGTCGTCCTGGCTATTTGTATCCTATGGCTGACGGTTTTTTTGTCCTGGCTCTTGTATTACATAATTTCCATCGTCCGCGACGCCAAGTCCCTGGTGCACCAGGTCAAGAGTGCCGTGGACAAGGTCGACCAGCTGGCCCGCACGGTCAAGGAAAAGTTCGAACATTCGGCCGCCTCGTTCACGCTGGTGGCCCAGGCCGTCAAGGAACTGATCGTCTGGGCGATGCAGGAACGGGCCAAGAAGAACGTGATGGGCCGGAATAAAGGGGAGTAAAAAACCACAATTCGAATAGATTCACGCGGCCGAAGCGGCCGCGTATTTTGATAATCGAAATGTAGTTTG
>CAYPMU010000034.1:0-8324 GCA_964411975.1 uncultured Gammaproteobacteria bacterium
CTGATGGTCTTGACGCACTGGCGCACCAGTTTCGCCGTCCGGTAATTCAGGATGATGATGGATAGGTCCATAAAACGGGTGATTATTTGAACCACCGACGCATATCCCGGGCCCTGACCCGGCGCCGGGACATGATGACCCGCCGCTTGGCCAGCATCCGCGGCGCCAGCTTAAAATAGGAGACCAGGCCGCGCAGGGTCGAGGGCTCGCGGAACAGGATATAGAAGAGCTTCCTGATCTCATAGAACCAGATCAGCGGCAGGTGCAGGAGATGATTGGCCGCCTGCTCGTTTTTGAGCAGCAGCAACAAGTGGTTGCGGTATGACAAAAAATTCACCGTAGCCGAGCGGTCCCGGCGTCCGACGATTATCTCCTTCCAAGACGCCTTGGCCCTGCCGGCCGCCGTCCGGAAGTGGTAAGCCCGGGCCGCCGGCGCGTAAAAAGCCGGCCAGCCGCGCAGCCGCAGGCGCCAGGCCAGGTCCAGGTCCTCCTTGTAAGCGAAGAAATCCTCGTCGAAATACTCGCCGCGGCAGGCCGCGTCCTCCAGCGCTTCCAGGCGATACAGGGCCACGGCGCCGGACAGGCCGAAGACCTCCTCGACGCGTCCGCCGGTCCCCGTGTCCAGTTCGCCGGCGCCGCGGTCGTAGGCGCGGCGCGACCGGGTCAGCCGCAATCCGGTGCTGTCGATGATATTGGTCCTCACCGGTTCCTTGATCTCGCCGGCGCTCCACTGGACCTTCAACAGCTTGCCGCCGGCGCTCCCGGCTTCCGGCCGGGCGTCCATCTCGGCCACCAGCTTTTCCAGGAAGTCCGGCTCCAGCAGGATGTCGGGGTTAGTGACCAGGACCAGCGGCTCGCCGGCGGCCGGATCCAGGTGCGTCTTGGCGTAAACGATGCCCTGGTTATGCGCCCGGGCGAAACCCAGGTTCCTGACGTTCTGCAATACGCCGGCCTGGGGAAAATTTTCCCTGACGAATTTCGGAGTGCCGTCGGTCGAACCGTTGTCGATGATCAGCACGAAAAAATCCCGGTAGGTCTGGCTGAAGATGGATGCCAGGGCCTCGGGCAGGTATTTCATGCTGTTCCAGGTGACGATGTTGACGGCGACGCGGGCCATGTTGGCACTCGGATACTTTAGTTTCGACACGTCTCGTCCGCTCCAGCGAGCGGACGGACTCTTTCCTCGGCGCGCCGCCCCGATAGCCATCGGGGACCGTGCCGGCACGCCTCCGGAACGGTCGAAACTAAGTATCCTCGCTAAGGGTGATTAATTATAGCTCTTACGCAACCGGGCCGCCATCGGCCGGCTTGGCGACGGCGGCGGCCTTGCGTTTCTTTTCGGTCACGTTGAACCCGAGGTAGCGTCCGGTCATCATGCGGGTCTGGGCGTCCACGGCCGGGATCGAGCCGAACAGGATGAAGGTGAACGGCACGAGCATCCACTGCAGCAGCATGACCAGCATGGTGTAAGGCTTCTTGTGCGCCGGCCGCGGCGGCAGCAGACCGAAACTGAGGAGGGCCGAAACCAGCACGCCGACCATGGACAGCGTCATCAGGGCCTGGAGGGTGTGCGGCGTGTTCTGATAGAGAGCGGCCGACCGCAGGGACTCCGGCGCGAACCACAGCGGCAGGTAGCCGAGCAGAAAGATCAGCAGGGGCGCCGTCGCCCAAGTGTACATGCCCTCGAGCTGGTTCCAGACGTAATAGATCTTCTTGAACAGCGGGAAATCGGGTTTGGAACGCAACCGCGTCACCAGATAGGGGATATGTTCCACGCCCCAGGCCCAGCGGCGCTGTTGCAGGTAAAGATTGACCAGGCTCTTGACGTAGGTGTCGGCCATGACCGTGTCCATCGACACCGGGATATACATGGGCGTGACGCTGTAATCTCCGTCGTAATGCAGCAGGCATTGCAGGAAGATGCGCGAATCCTCGGTGACGATGTCCTTCTCCCAGAAGCCGACGTCGACCAGGGCCTTGAAGGACATGCTGTGGGAAGCGAAAGTGAACAGCCGCTCGGGCCGGGCCAGTTCGGTCAGCAGCCAGAAGGTCGTGCCGAAAGCGGCGACGCGGATGACCGCCGGCGAATCCCAGATATTGTTGTTATACAGGGCCACCGGTTGGTAGGAAGAGCGCGTCGGGTTGGGATGGGTCAGGTATTTGTAGGTGAGACAGGCGAAATACTGCGGATGGACGCAGGTATCGATATCGAAGGAGGAAACGATGACGTTCTCGTAAGGTATCCCCAGCTCGTCAATGAGTTCCTGGGCGCGATGGCCGGCCCAATTGATGTTCGAGCCCTTGCCGGGTATCTCGTCGGGCAGGCCGCGGGGATGCAGGGTCACCAGGAACCGGAAGAAATGGCCGCCGAACTCCTCCCGCAACGCCTGGGCGTTGGCCAGGAAGCGGTCCTTGTCCCCTTCTTCGCCGGCCAGGACGACGATGAAACGCTCGTTCTTGGGATAGACGTCGGCCGCCAGGCTTTTGAAGGTAGTGCGGATGATCTGCAGGTCTTCCTTATAGGTCGGCAGGAAGACCAGATGGTATATGTCGCGGCAACGCGGCAAGGCGACGACCTTGGCCATCCAGTCGATCCGCGAATCGTGGCGGTAGCGGCGCCAGGATACGAACAGGAACAGCACGAAAAGCGTGACGCGGAACAGCCAGAAAGTGTCGAAAATAATGATGAAATAGATGACGACCAGCGGGCTGAAATACGACAAAAGCACCGCCAGGGACAGGGTGATCCAGACGGCGGCTCCGGGGATGATCTCCAATAGCCGATAAGATCGGTTCCGCTGCATAAAAATCGCGTATGAACATTATCAGCGATGACGGGATTAATCAACCCGCTTCCGGCTCATTTAAGGCGGCCCGGCCCGGCGGCGACGCTTGCCTTTTGCCGCGTGATGGGTAAAAATGGGCCGAGAGGACAAAACGACGTCCTTTTGCACATTGTCATCAGAGCGGAGGCGAAAATGGATCTATACGCCAACAGGAAACTCGTCGACGAGTTCGATTACCGCGACGTCCACGTCGAGATCTACCAGGCGCTGATGGGCGCCACCCACTGCGACCTGAAGCACGAACCGGACAAGCGGAAGTGCGACGCCTGCGGGAGCCCGATCCGCCCGATCAGGGTCCACCTCATCACCGTCTTCGGCAACGACATCGAGGCGCTGGTCAACGTCACGCCGCAGGGCGCGCGGCGCATCGCCACCAGGATGATCGACGACGTCATCGACCGCCAGTCCGACGACCACGGCCCGTTCGTGGACAAGCCGGACGACGACGAGAAGGACGATCCGCCGGATCAGCGCGACGACCTGCTCAGCCCGCCGGACGATCCTCCCCCGGGGCCGGGCGACAACGGCCGCGGCCGCGGCGAACGGCCGCTGGCGCCGTCGAACCGCCTGGCGCGGATCGCCGACCGGATGAAGAAGCTGGGCTGGCCGCAGAAGGCGGCCAATATCATCCGCGACGAACGCCGCAAACGGGCGCCCTGAACGCCCGGCAGCCGCCTCCGCCGCACTCTCGGTCCGGCCATGACCCATGGCCGGACTTTTTTGTTAACGTCCTATATTTCCGAGATCCGCCAAAGACGGAGCGACGGAAATTTCGCGACAGTTAACCCCTCGCCGCGTCGCTTGTCGGAGGTCCAATGGTGAACGCGGGAAGCCGGATGAACGAGGCATTTCCGAGATCAACGTTTCCGATCTGCTGGGACCGACTCCGGATGCGGTGGTGGGGTCTTCGGCTGACAAGCGAGCCGGGCATGGACACTTGCCGCGCGAAAACGTAAACTGACCATCATGCTCAGGAAGCCTATGACCCAGGCGCAAAAACAACCTTTCGTCACCGCCCTGATCGCCGACCACAACGTCGCCGCCATCAGCCGCAGCTCGCCCCACCTGATCCGTCGGCTGCTGCGCCATCTGGACCTGAAGAACATCCGGACCCTGGTCGAACTCGGCCCGGCCGACGGGGTGGCCACCAAGCCGATACTGCGGGCCCTGGGTCCGGAGGCGAGGCTTTTGGCAGTGGAAATGAATCACGGTTTCGCCCAAGCGCTCAGAAAGACCAGGGACGAACGGCTGACGGTCGTCGAGGGCGACGCCCGCCAACTGCCGCTGCACCTCCGGCAAAGCGGCCTGGACCGGATCGACGCCGTCATCGCCAGCATCCCCTTCACCTACCTGACCCCGGAAGAAAGGGACGA
This sequence comes from uncultured Gammaproteobacteria bacterium, assembly GCA_964411975.1. GTDB lineage: Bacteria > Patescibacteriota > Patescibacteriia > SG8-24 > SG8-24 > CAYPMU01. Next base: position 4,220 of record CAYPMU010000034.1, read on the forward strand.
GCTGGTCGCCAACGTCAAGAACGCCCTCCGGCCCGGCGGGGTCTTCATAATTTTCCACCAGTACTCCTGGCTGATGCTGCCGTACCTCCAGAAAGCCTTTGACGACTGCCGGCTGGAATTCGAGCCGCTGAACGTCCTGCCTTGTTTCCTGATGATCGCCCGCAAGTGATGAGCGGCGGCCCGCTCTCCGATACGAAAAATACCGGCCCGGCGGCCGGTATTTCGGTTCACAGCGTTTTTTTGGATCTGGTGATGTTCGGTTCGCCGCTATAGACGGCGCCGGCCCATTCCCCCGTCCGGGCTCCCTGGGACAATTTCCAGGCCGCCGCCGCCAGGGCCTGGCCGTCCGGAACGCCGGCCGGGCGCAGCAAGGACGCGACGGGGACGTTCCAGGCAAAAGCCAGGGTGTTGGCCAGGGCCACGCCGGCGCGGACAAGGCTCCAGGAGATCCGGCCGGCGGCCTCGGCGGCGCCGTATTTCACCAACACCACGGCCTCAGCCGGACGGCGGTCCAAACCGAATTTCTTTAATGCCTGGTCCAAAGCCGCGTGGACGCCGCGCGACGGCGGCAGTGACAACCAGGAGCCGGTCCGGCCGTCGGCCGCGCCGAAAGCCAGGCGGTCGTTGGTGAGATCGATGATCAGGACCATACTCAGGCCCCGACCGAGGGCAGCTTTTCATCGAGCTCGTCCATGACCACGATCTTCTTGGACTCCAGAATGCTGTAAAGGAAGCGGTCGGTGACGTCGCGGCGATACTTGTATTCCTGCGGGGTCATCACGGTGTAATTGACCTCATGGCCGATCTCCTGCTCGAACCCCCTGATCAGCGAGACCATCTTTTCCCGGTTGACCCGGCCGACGATGAAGACATCGGTCGGCGCCGGCTCCGGCCCGACGAAGACCCCGGTCAGGGCCAGATAGGAGATGCTGCCCAGCCCGGCCAGCTTCTTGACCAGGTCCTTTTCCAGCAGCACCCGGGATTTGGTGAACAACGCCTTCAATTCGGGATACAGCAGCGCGTCCGTGTTCAGCCGGTAGAATTTCTTCTGGCTGGCGCTGGCTTTTTTCCTGGGCCCGGCCCCCGGCTCCTTTTCTTCCTGGACGACGACCAGGATGCCCATGTCCACGAGGTTCTCCAGTTCGTTGCGGACGGCGTTGATCTGGGAGCCGATCTTGCGGGTCAGTTCGCGAACAAAATAAGAACCCTTGTGATTATTCAAAAAGAGGCGCAGCAGCCTGACCCGGGTTTTTGAACCAAACAGTTGTTCAAGCATGTTCGTCCCGTTATCCAGCCGGCGACCGGCGGCCGACCCGGCCCGGATGCGAATAGCGGCCGATTGATGGTATTTATCCTGATGTAGTATAATACCTGCGTTATACTCGGTCAACGCAGCCTTTCCAAAATATGCCTCCGATCCAGACCCGCGTCAGCCATTTTTTGCGCCTGAGCCAGCGCCGCGGCGACGCTTATGTCCGGACCATCTCGCCGGACCTCTCGGACAAGACCCAGCAGCGGACTGGACTGATTTTAGGCGTCATCCGGGCGGATGCCGCCGGTCCGGCCGGCGATACCCTGGTGGCCCACCTGGAGGACTCGCTGATCCGCGGACTGAACGACAACCTGCGCCGCCTGCCCGCCTCGGCGGGCCAGGAGGCCGTCTTCGAGGGGGCCATGACCAAAGTCAACGAAGCGCTGTCCAGGATCGTCAGCGAACAGCGCCTGGCGGTCCGCCTCGACCAGATCGACGGCGTCATCCTGGCCCAAAAAGGCGTTGACGTCATCGCCGCGGCCTGGGGCCGGCCGACGCTGCTCCTGTTCCATCCGACCAAGGACAACAAGATCAAGGTCTATGACCTGCTGGAAGAAGAGCCTCAGCCGAAAAAAACCGGGCGCGAACCGGCCGGCCGCGGCTTCATGCACCTCGTCACCGGCCGGGTCAACTGCGGCGACAAACTGTTCATCTGCACCGAAGACCTCCGCGCGACGCTGGGGCCGGCGGAGCTGGCGCCGATAATCTCGGACAACGACCCGGAGGCGGCGACCGCCATCCTCAGCGAGGTCTTCGCCGCTAAGAAAATGTCGGGCCCGCTGGCGCTGTTCGTCACTGACGCCACCGAGTGCGACCCGGAGACCGGGACCGACGAACAAAAACCGGCCAAACGGCTCTCTTCGGCCACCCAGCGGTCCATCGAAAAACTCCTCAGCACCGAATCCCAGACCCGGAGCATCATGTCTCCGGCGATCCTGCCCAGCCTGCTCAAGAACATCGGCGGCGCCTTGTCCGGAGGATTGAAGGCGGCCGCGTCGTCCTTCAATAAACCAAAAGATGAGGAACCGGCCGAGAACGAGGACCTGACCCTCGAAGAGGCGGTGGCGGCGGAACAGCTGCGGGCCGACGACGGGGAACCGGCGGCCGCCGCCGCGGAGGACCGCGAAGAGCAACAGACCGGCGTGGTCGTCGACGCGGATGAGGACGTCCTTGGCGGCCGGGATATCCCCGAAGAGATCGCCGGGGAGGACATAGTTGAACCGGAACAGGCCGGTCCGCTGGAGATCGAACCGCAGGCTGCTCCGGCTCCCGCTCCCCTGCCGCCGCCGCCCGGACCCAAGCAGCCGTCGGTCGCCTGGCAGACCGCCGTCAGGTCGTTCCGCGTGGCCGGCTCCGGCCTCAAGAATGCCGTCGTCTGGCTGGCTTCCAAAGAAAAAAGGGCCGGGACCTGGCGGAACGCCAAGACCGGCGCCGATCGCGCCCTCAACAAGATCATCGGCAAATACAACGATCTGCCGGCTTCCAGCCGCTACATCCTGCTGGCGCTGCTGGCCATCGTTTTCATTTTCGACCATAGCCTGACCGTGGCCGGCTGGCAGCGGCAGCGCGAAGAGGCGGTCGCGGCCTACGACCGGACCATCGTCTCCATCCGGCAGAAGATAGACTCGGCCGAAGCCAGCCTGATCTACCGCGACGAGGACCGCGCCCGCGAACTCCTGCGGGAGGCGGAAACGATGATCGCCGCCATGCCGGACCGCAAGCCTGACCAGCTGGCAGTGAAGGAATCGCTGGCCAAGAAAGTCCAGGTCAAATACGAGATCATCCGGCGCGAGGTCCGCCTGGGAGTTCCCGAGGTCGTGGCCAGCATAACCACCAGCCAGGAAACGCCGACGCTCAAACGCCTGACGGCGGCCGGCGACGCGGTCTGGGCGGCTTCGGACAAGGGCGAGGTCTTCCGGATCTCCTTGAAGGACGGCGCGACGGTCAAGGCCGGCGACGGCCCCGCCGGGGTGCCGGCCGTCTTCCTGTCGATCGACAACTCCGTCCTGGCCGGGAACGACAGCGGCCAGCTGGTCTTGATCCGGGCGGGCGGCGGCCTGACCGCCAAGACCGTCGACCTGGGCGACACCGCAACGACCATCACCGACGGCGACATCTACAACAACCGGCTTTACCTGCTCGATCCGACCCATAACCGCATCCTCCGGGCCGACCCGACCGGCCTAGGCTACGGCCGGCCCCAGTTCTACCTGAAGGACGGCACCGACGTATCCATGGCCGTATCGCTGTCCATCGACGGCCTGGTCTACGTCCTGCTCGGCGACGGTTCTGTCGTCAGGCTGATGAAAGGCACGCGCGACCCCTTCGCCGTCGGCAGGGTCGACCCCGCCATCGGTTCCCCGCTCCGCATCCGCAGCTGGGAGGGATCCGAGAATGTCTATGTCCTGGACGGCTCCCCCGCCAGACTGATCAGTTTTGACAAAGATACCGGCGACCTGTCCGCCCAATATGTTTCCGAAGCGCTGGCCGGGGCGACCGATTTTCTGGTGAATGAGAAAGAACACGTCGTCCTGGTCGCCGCCGGCAACAGCCTGCTGCGGTTCGCCTTGCCGGAACAGAAATAGCCGAACCCTATGCCTGGACCCGAAAAACCGGCCGGCGAACCGGCGGAACATTACCGCGCCGGGCAGGAAGGTCCGGACCGGCGGCTGATGCGGGAATACGGCAAAAAATACCTGGAGGTGCAGCGGCTGATCCTCGGCGAACTGCCGGCGGAAAACGAACGGCTGGACTGGGCGAACCGGTACGGCCAGGCCTTTCACGACCTGGCCG
>CAYPMU010000035.1:0-8295 GCA_964411975.1 uncultured Gammaproteobacteria bacterium
ACAGGGCCACCTTCATGTGGTCAAAACCTTTCTCCACGCGGTAGGCGATGGCCCGGTCGGTGAAGAGCGAGGCGAAACAGCGCTTGACCGCGTCCTGCAGGGCGAAATCGCCCTTGATGTTGAGGTAGGTGTCCTGCTGGCCGGCGAACGAGGCGCCGGGCAGGTCCTCCGCCGTGGCGGACGACCGCACGGCCGTGTCGATCTCCTGGCCGCCGTACCTGGCACACAGCTTCTTATAGGCCTCGGTGACGGCCCGGCGCAATTCCGGCGAAACCTCGGCCGCCAGGATGGTCTGGCGCACGCGCCCGCCGCGGTCGGCCAGGTCCTCGACGTCCTTGACGTCCAGGCCCTTCAGGATCGCCGCGATCTTCGGCCGGATGCCGGCATGATCGAGGAAATGCCAGTAGGCCGCGGAGGTCACGGCGAAGCCGTCCGGGATGGGTATCCCGCGCTTGGTCAGGTTCTGGAACATCTCGCCGAGCGAGGCGTTCTTGCCGCCCACGGAGGCCACGTCGCCCATGTCGATCTCGGAGAAGAATTTCACGAAAACATCTTTGGCGGCGGTCCTTTGCGCCTTGCGTTTGGCCATATTTCGACGAAGTTAAATCAGCCGCGCGGCGGCTGATCGGTCTGGATTCATTTAACGGTCTTTATCTCGATAAGGTTGACCACGCCCGAAGCGCCGACCGGCTCGCCGGCGACGACGATGAGCTTATCCTCCTTCTTGACCAATTTTTCGTATTTAAGGTAGCCGATGGCCCGCTCCACCAGCTCCTCGACCGTATGGCAGCGCGGCAGGATGAAAGGCTTGACGCCCCAGGACAGGTTGAGCTGGTGTCGGACGCGCTCGTTGTCCGTGGACACGAAGATCGGCAGCTCCGGCCGGTAGCGGCTGACCACCCGGCCGGTGTCGCCGGAAAGCGAGGCGACCAGGATGAGTTTGGCTTTGGTGTCATGGGCCAGGATATTGGCCACGCCGGACAAGGCCTCCTCGGCGCTCTGCCCCGCCATGCTGGCGCAGTCGGCCTTGGTGTCGTCATATTTGGAGGACTCGGTCTCGCTGACGATGCGGGCCATGGTCTCGACCGTTTCCACCGGATACTTGCCCGAGGCCGTCTCGCCGGAAAGCATCACCGCGTCGGTATGGTCGATGACGGCGTTGGCCACGTCGGAGACCTCGGCGCGGGTCGGCCGGGGGTTGCGCATCATCGAGTCGAGCATCTGCGTGGCGACAATGACCGGCTTGGCCGCGGCCCGGCATTTGTCGATCAGCATCTTCTGGATCAACGGCACGTCCTCGGCCGGCATCTCGATGCCCAGGTCGCCGCGGGCGACCATGATGCCGTCGACGGCTTCGATGATCTCGTCGATGTGCCTGACCGCCTCATGCTTCTCGATCTTGGCGATGATGCGGATCGGCGGCACGTAGGCGTAACCGCCGCCGAGTTCCTGCTCGAACTGCTTGATGAGATAGCGCAGGTCGTAGACCTCCTTGGCCGAACGGACGAAGGACAGGGCGATCCAATCGACATGCTGGGAGACGCCGAACTTGACGTCCGCCTTGTCCTTGTCGGTGATGGCCGGGATGCTCAGAGTGGCGGTCGGCAGGTTGATGCCCTTGTGCGAGGTCAGGACGCCGCCGGTGACGACTTCGCAGTGGATGTCGCGGTCCTCGACGCGGACGACGCGCACGTCCATCAGCCCGTCGTCCAGCAGCAGCCGGTCGCCGGCTTTCACGTCCTGGTGCAGCAATTCGTAACCGACGGGTATCTTGGGCAGCCGGACGCCGCGCTCGGTGGACAGGACGATCATCTCGCGCGCCTTCAGCTGGACGCCTTCCTTGGGCAGATCGCCGATGCGGACCTTGGGCCCCTGCAGATCCTGGAGGACGGCGACCGGTTCGCCTGATTCCATCGACAGCAGGCGCAGCGACTTGATCATCTCGGCATGGTCCTCATGGGTGCCATGTGAAAAATTCAGCCGTGCCACGTTCATGCCGGCCTTGACCAGCGCCTTGAGCGTTTTAGGCTCCCGGGAAGCCGGACCGATGGTACAGACGATCTTGGTGCTTTTTCTTTGGCTCATAAGGCGGCCTGATAGGCGGCTTAACTATCATATTATATCAAAAAAACGCGGTTTCCGAAACCGCGGTCATCCCGTCCGATCCGGCCCGACGGGCGCCTCTCCCGCCTCACTTCCTGGCCGGTTTTTTAGCCGCCATCTTGTCCAGTTCTTCCTGGAACTTGTCCAGGTCCTCGAAGGAACGGTAGACGGAAGCGAAACGCAGGTAGGCCACGGCATCGAACTTCCGCAGATGCCGCATGACGATCTCGCCGATCTCGCCCGTGCCGGCCAGGTCCTTCTTCTTCTGGATGTCGCGCTCGATGGCCCCGACCAGCGCCTTGAAATCGTCGGCCGAACAAGGGCGCTTCTCCAGGGCTTTCTTCAGCCCGGCCTCCAGTTTGGACCGCGAATAGGGTTCGCGCCGGCCGTCCCGTTTCTGCAGGGTCAGGTCGAGTATCTCCATCTCCTCCACGGTGGAAAAACGGTTCTGGCACTTCTCGCACTCCCGGCGGCGGCGGACGCCATAACCGTCGCCGCTCAGGCGGGAATCGACGACCTTGGTGTCTTCCGAACTGCAGACCGGACAGTGCATATAAACCAAGAGCGGGGGCGCCTCAGCCGTGATCCGGCCATGACGCGGCACCCGCCCGGAACTTCGCTGAAGTGATCAAAGCATCTTGCGGCGGATGAAGGCCGGGATGTCCAGGTCTTCTTCCGGGGCGGCGCCGCCGGCCGACTGGGCCTCCATTTGCGGTTCCTTGATGCCGGCCAGGACGCGCTTGGTGAACGAGGGTTTGGCCGGTTCCTCTTCGACAGGCTCTTCCGGCTCGATCTTGGCCTTGAGCCGGACCGCTTGGCCGACGAGAGAGGTCTGCGTTTCCAAGGCGTCTTTCTTCAAAAATCGGTTGGCCGAATAACCAACGGCCTCGACCGCGCGCTTCTCAGCCTGTTGCGGCTTCCTTTCGCCGTCGAACCCGGTAGCGATGACGCAGACCTTGACGTCGTCCTTCATGGATTCGTCGATGACGGCGCCGAAGATGACCTTGGCGTTATCGGCGGCATTGGCGGTGATCAGCTTGGCCGCTTCGGAGACCTCGTGCATGCCCAGCTTGGAACCGCCGGTGACGGTGAAGAGGATGCCGCGGGCGCCGTCGATGGCCACCTCCAGCAGCGGGCTGGAGATCGCGCCCTTGGCCGCTTCCACGGCCCGGTTCTCGCCGGTGGCCCGGCCGATGCCCATGAGGGCGGTGCCGGTATTGTCCATGATCGCCCGGACGTCCGCGAAATCGACGTTGATCAGTCCGGGAACGGTGATCAGCTCGGAAATGCCCTGGACCCCTTGTTTGAGCACGTCATCGACGGTCTCAAAAGCGTCCATGAGCGAGGTCTTCTTGTCGACGATCTGCAGCACCCGGTCGTTGGGGATGGTGATGATGGTGTCGACCTGGCCGCCGAGTTCGCCGTGCGCCTTGTCGGCGATATCGCGACGCTGCGCTCCCTCAAAACCGAACGGCTTGGTGACCACGGCGACGGTCAAGGCGCCCAGGTCGCGGGCGATCTCGGCGATGAGCGGCGAAGCGCCGCTGCCGGTGCCGCCTCCCAGGCCGCAAGTGACGAAGACCATGTCCGCGCCCTTCAGCGCGTCCCGGATCTCGTTCTGACTCTCCTCGGCGGCCAGCCGGCCCATTTCCGGATTCATGCCGGCGCCCAGGCCGCGGGTGGTGGTCTTGCCCAGATGGATCTTCACCGGCGCGTGCGAGTAGTGCAGCGCCTGCACGTCGGTGTTGGCGGCGATGAATTCCACGCCCTTGATCTTGGCCTGGATCATGCGGTTGATGGCCGAGTTGCCGCTGCCGCCGATGCCGATCACTTTGATCTTGGCGAAGGTTTCGATTGCCGGTTTGATCTCAGCCATATAGCGAGTTCGTTAATGGGTCCTGGTCCGTCGCCGACCAGTTCCAGTCGCGCGGAAACCATGTAAAAACATAGTAAAATCCTGCTTGAACTGTACGAGGCGGACCATTGCTTGTCAAGCCTAATTGTGCGTAAATTGAACAAAAAATATGTTCATTGAAATATTTTTAAAACCGGCGTCGCTTTCACCGCTCCGCCGGCCGCTGATCTCTCCAGATCCGATGGCGCTTCCCGCCGGTTCAATGGACCAGGGCGCCGAACCACTTTTTAAGCTGCTGGGTGACCTTTTCCACGGACTTATTCCTGGCCAGCAAGCCGTCCTTGCGACCGCCGGCGTTGCGCGCTTCATTCATCCCCCACTGGACCAGACCGATGGCGGGGGTATAGGACAGGTCGTTGACCCGGTCGGTGATGCTGGTAATGCCGATGGGATAACCGAGGGTGACCGGCAGGCGCAATTTGGACTTGGCCAGGTCGACGATCCCCGGTATCTTGGCCCCGCCGCCGGTGATGACGACGCCGGCCGGCAGCAGGCCGCTGCGGCTGATCTTCTTCAACTCCTTGTCGACGCGCTCCAGGATCTCTTCCAGCCGGGCCTGAACGATCTGGGAAACGTACTTCAAAGACACGTTCTCGTCGCTTTCGGCGCCGAGTTCGCGCAGGTTGATCTCGTCCTTCTTGGCCAGGTCCTTGGGCAGGGCCCGGGCGTGGTTCAGCTTGACCTTCTCGGCGATGTCGATCGAGGTCCTCAAGCCGATGGCGATGTCGCTGGTGATGTGGTCGGAACCGAGCGGCAGCGACGCCAGGTGCAGGATGTCGCCCTGTTCGTAGACGACCAGATTGGTGGTCGAGCCGCCGATATTGACCACGGCCACACCCAACTCCTTCTGCCGCGGCGTCGTCACGATCTCGGCGTTGGCCAGGACCCCCAGTACCAAATGCTCGATATTGACGCCGGTGCGGTAAACGCACTTGGTCAGGTTCTTGATGTGCGAGGAAAGCCCCTGGATGATCTGAGCGTCGACCTCCAGCCTGATGCCGGTCATGCCGACCGGATCCTTGACGCCGGACTGGCCGTCCACGGTGAAGGTCTTGGGGATGACGTGGATGATCTCGAAATTGACCGGCGTGGCCACGGTCTGGGCCGCGTCCACCGCCCGCTCGACGTCGTCCTCGCGGACGTCGCCGTCCGGACGGGACACGGCGACCACGCCCTTGCTCTCGATGGACACGACGTTGGCCCCGGAGATGGCCACGCAGGCCGAGCCGATCTGCGCCCCGGTCATCCGCTCGACCTTCTCGACGCAGGCGGAAACGGAAGAAACGGCGTCTTCGATGGAATTGATGACGCCGCGGTTGATGCCTTCGGCCGCCACCTCGGCGGCGCCGATGATATGGACCGTTTCCTTGTCGCCGACCGGCAATCTCTGCCCGACCGCCACGCGCACGGCGGACGAACCGATATCGATCCCGGCGAAAATAGCGTCTTGACCCATAAGGAGATCCTAGTCCCGACTATTTAAAAAGTTCAGCCAGATACGGCCAAAAAAGCAGGAAGCCGATGAGCGCCGATCCGACCGAGGCCACCAAGACCGTGCCGGCCATGATGTCCTTGATGTCCTCGACATAGGGATGGATGCGCGGCTTCAACAGGTCGACCATCCGTTCAAAAATACTGTTCATCAATTCTAACACCAGCACCATTATAATAGCAAGCGTGAGCAGTCCCCTTTCGGCCGGACGCATGTCGAAAATGAACATCAGAGCGATGACCGCCGCCGCCAGCGCCAATTCGACGCGAAAATTCTGCTCTTCCTTGGCTACGCGCGCCAGACCCTTGGCGGCATAGCTGAAACTTTTGGCCAATTTGTCGAGTTGAACCATATATCCAATAACTTAGAAGATCCCGGCCCGCAACAAAACCTCCTGTTGGAGACCGAACATCCGCTGTTCCCGGCGGCGCGTGTCATGGTCCAGGCCCAAGAGATGCAGCAAACCGTGAACGATGATGAGCGACAGCTCCTGACGGACCGGGCGACCGATAACCCTGGCCTGGCGGCGGACCTGAGGCAAAGAAATGACGACGTCCCCGATCTGCCGGGTCTTGACCGCCGCTCCATCGATGAAACCGGCGGAACCCTTGAATCCGAAAGACAGCACGTCAGTTACCTTGTCCTCGCCGCGCCAGATCTTGTTCAGACGCCGGATCTCCGTATCGGTCACCAAGGAAATCGAGACACCGAAGTTACCCGCTGATTTGACCATTTTTATGCTTAACCCGGCCAATTTAATGACATCGGCCGACTTCATGTCCGAGGGCAACTTTCCAGACAATTCCACGGTCACCATATGCCTGAATGATACCCCACATCCGACAAATTGAAAACCGCCCCGGCATTCTGGGGCGGCTGTGAGGCGGGTTTTTAGGGCGCGGGCGGAGTCTCAACAGGCGGTTCCTCGACCGGCGGAGGTTCCGGGGCGGGTTCCTCAACAGGCGGTTCCTCGACCGGCGGAGTCTCGGCGGGCGGTTCCTCGACCGGCGGAGTCTCGGCGGGCGGTTCCTCGACCGGCGGAGTCTCGGCGGGCGGTTCCTCTTTCTCCGGCACCGCCGGATCGCCCGTGACCTTCAGACTGTTGATCATCATGGAAAAGGTGGCCTTGTACTGGATATCCAGCGCGCTTCCGAGATTATAACTGATCACGAAGACGCGGTGCCCCGAGGCCACGAAGGCCGTCAGCCGGTCCGGACTGAGGATCTCGTCGTAGCCGCCGGCGGTCTTGAACATCTGGACATCGGAACTCCTGACGCTGGGCGACTGCTGCAGGTACCAATCCATCAGCCCCAGGCCATCCTTGTTCGATTCGATGAGGACCTGGATGAACTCGCCGGTGGGAGCGGTGAATACCAACCCTTGTTCGGCGTCCTTCCTGGTCCAGCGGGCGGGATAGAAGATGTCGAAGGCCAGTTCCGAACTCTGGAAGAGCGCGATGCCGGGGTTGTCTTTGAGCATCGACGGGCGCGGCTGGGCCGGATTGAACAGATTCAGCACCTCATTGAGGTCGACGAAACTGTCATGGTCGGAATCGGGATCATAACTGTTGGTGCGATAGATGTTCTCCTCCTCGTAATCGGTCACGCCGTCGCTGTCCGAATCCAGGCCGGGCTTGGGTTCCGGCGGCTGGCAATCGGCGGGGCAATTCTTGAAATCTTCCTCCGGCACCTCGCACTTGTTGTCGCCGCAGACCGGCGCCGGAGCGGGGCAATCGGCTTTGCAGGTCTGGTACGATTCCGGCGATTCGCACTTGTTGTCGCCGCAGACCGGACCGGGCTGGCCACAATCGGAAGGACAGGTCTGAGTCGACTCGGAAGCGTCGCACTTGTTGTCGCCGCAGACCGGCTGGGGCCGGGCGTTGACGTTCTGGTTGGTGGCGGCCGGCGGAGCCGGCTTTTTGGCGAAAACGAAGAAATAAGCAGCCGCGCCTCCGCCTCCCAACAACAGCAATATGATGACGATCATTAGGACCGGCACCAGCTTATTCTTGGGCTTGGGCGGCGGAACGGCCCCCGGCGGCACGGGCGGACCCGGCGGGACGGCCGGCTTGGGCGGCTCTTTTCTGGGCGGCGGCGCCTTCATCCTCAGGCCGGCGCCGTAGAATTTTTCAGGGATGACGTGAATGACCGGCTCGCTCGGCGAAGCTCCGGTCGGGGCGCCCGCTGGCCGGTCCAGGCCCGCGGCTGAATTTTGCGTCGTAAGGTTATCCATGCTGATTCGGACTAGGTCTTCGGCGGAACTTCGAACAACTTGCCCGGACCATTGGGGTTATATCCTCCCTGGACCTCCTTGCCGTCAAGGAAGGAGTCGCCGTCGGTATCGGGGTTCAGCGGATCGGTCTTGTATATCCTGACCTCGTCGCGGTCGTTCAATTCGTCATTGTCGGTATCCACCAGCTGCGGATCGGTCCCCAGCTGCGCTTCCTCATCGTCGGACAATCCGTCGCTGTCGGCGTCGCTCGGGGCCGTGGCCGTTTCAGGCGGAACGACCGGGGCTTCCGGCTGCGGCGGCGGCACCGCCGGCGGTGCGACCACGGGCTGTTCGGGCTCCGGGGACGGCTGTTCGGCCGGAGGCTGAACGTTCGGCTCCGGCTCTTCAGCGGGCGGATCTTCTTCGTCCACCTGGGCCGCGGGCTGTTGGTCCGGCGCGGTCTTGCCCTTCATCAGAAAATACGCCCCGGCGCCGCCGGCGCCGAGTAAAACCACCACACCGACGATCACCAGCAGTATCTTCGACGGACCTCCGGGCATCCTGCCCGGGTCGT
>CAYPMU010000036.1:0-8178 GCA_964411975.1 uncultured Gammaproteobacteria bacterium
GTTCTGACGGTTCGGGACTTCATCCGGATGCCGCCGGCCGGGGCCGAGGGGTTGACAAAAACCAGCATTTATGTTATTCTGCCTTGTCCAACGTAAATCTCAACAAAGGCTCGGACCAAGCAATTAAGCGCGGTGGAGGCCAGAGTGAGACCTTACTTGGGGAAAGGTCGTTAAGAAAGAACCGCGTTAACCCGCGGTAACAATACACTATGGCTTTCGATCAACAGGGCGGCTTCGCTCCGCGCCAGATGGTCGACGTTTCCGCCATGGGTCTCAAGTGCGCTGAGTGCGGTGTCGCTATCACCGAGCTCCCGTTTGAACCCAAGGCCGATCGTCCGGTCTACTGCCGCGATTGCAATCGCGCCCGCCGCCAGAACTTCGGTCCCCGCAAGTTCTAATGGCAACAAGACATCCGCCGCAAGGCGGATGTTTTGATTTTGCAACCGCTGGTCCGGGCGCGCTGCGCCCGCCTTCGCTCGCTCCAGCCGGACACATCGCATCCCGTCCAGCGGTTGCGTGATATTTTGGGTACTATCGTAAAAAAACCGCCCGATCGGGCGGTTTTTCGGTTCCGTCGCGTTCAGAAATATTTCCGTTCTTTGGACCGCTTGACGATGTCGAAAGCCTCCTCGGCCGAATTGACGATGGTGAAGATGCTCAGGTCATCCTCGTCGAGGTAGTTCTCGGTCACCGCCGCCTGGCGCACCCAGCGGAACAGCCCGTTCCAGTATTCTTTGCCGACCCGGACCAGCGGCAGCCTCATCATTTTCTTGGTCTGGATCAGCATGATCAGTTCGAACAGCTCGTCGAGAGTGCCGAAGCCGCCGGGGAAGAAGACGTAGGCCTGGGCCGAAGCCGAGAGCATCACCTTGCGGGTGAAGAAGTAGTAGAAACCCTTGAATTTTTTGACGAAAGGATTGATGCGCTGTTCTTTGGGCAGCTGGATGTTCAGGCCGACCGACTGGGCTCCGGCTTCGGTAGCCCCGCGGTTGCCGGCTTCCATGATGCCCGGGCCGCCGCCCGTGATGATGGTGAAGCCGGCCTCGCCGAGCATTTTGGCCAGTTTGCGCGCCTCCTTGTAGCAGCGGTGGCTGGGGCTGGTGCGCGCCGATCCGAAGAAAGTGACCTCATTCTTGAGGTCGGCCAGGAATTCGAAGCCCTCGATGAATTCGGCCATGATGCGGAAGATCCGCCAGCTGGCGCCGGAGCGGAAATCGCCGAAAGGCATCAGGCCGTTGGTCTTGGTCTTGAGTTCGGGTTGTTGTGGTTCCTCGGTCATAAGTGATGGGGAGTCGATGGCCGGCGCGCGGATATTATCCCGTAATATTATCACATCCGATCGTCGCCGGCGTCATTCGAAACTTTCCTGCCAGCGTTCTTCGACCACGACCTCCAGGTCGAGGTAGATCTTTTTGCCGGTGACCGTCTCCAATTCCTGGCGGGCGGAGCTGCCGATCTCGCGGATCTTGCTGCCGCCGTGGCCGATGATCATTTTCTTATAACGGGGCGAGGTGGTCATGATCAGGGCTTTGATGTAGAACGGGCCGTCCGGGCGCTGGGCCATCTCCTCGACCCGCACCGCCGTGGTGTAGGGGACCTCTTCGGACAGGGCCAGGTAGACCTTCTCGCGGATCATCTCCTCGACCCAGAACTTGTTCTCGACGTTGGTGATCTGGCCGGCCGGATAAAGCGCTTCGGATCCCGGCAGGATGTCGAAGACGGCGTCGATCAGTTTCTTCAGGCTCTTGCCCTGGAGGGCCGAGAGTTCGATGGTCTGGGTGAATTCGTCGCGCCAGGCCAGGTATTCGTCCCGGAAAGGCTGTTCCCGGTCGGCCTTGTTCAAGACCAGCAGTTTGGGCTTGTCCACGGCCGAGACCAGGCGGTGGACCATTTTTTCTTCCTCGCCGACGTGGCGGGAGGCGTCGACGACGTAGACAACGGCGTCGATCCCTTCGAGCGATTCCTTGACCTTCTCGTTCAGCCGGGACGTCAGGCGGTCCGGCGCGCGTTTGAAGATGCCCGGGGTGTCGACGAAGACGATCTGGCCGCGTTCGTCGTGGACCACGCCATGGATGACCTGGCGCGTGGTCTGCGGCTTGGGCGAGGTGATGGCGATCTTGGAGCCGACCAGGGCGTTGAGCAGGGTCGATTTGCCTACGTTCGACCGTCCGACCAGGACCACTAACCCGTTCTTTTTCTGCGGCCCGTCGGCCGCGGCGGTTTTTTCCTTCTTTTTCATAGGCATGTCCATATAAGTATAGACCTTGACCGGGGATAAGGCCAGCCTGACGCTGGCGGCATCTTGACTTTCGGCCTTTTTTCGGTTACGGTCAGCCTGCTCTCGGCGTTGCGCCCCGCGGCCAACGGCCAGGAGGATAGGACCTTGGCAACGGATAGGCCGGATCCGACGTTACCGGCCAGTGGAGGAGATGCGACCATGGCGCGAACACACCGCAGATCCATGAACCGACTGTTGCAGGAGATCGACCAGGGCATCCAGGAATACCAGGCTGACGCGCAAGAGCATGCCGCCCGGCGTCAGCGGACGCGACTGCTCGCCAGACTGCTGTCCGGGGAGTTCGGGATCCAGGGCATCTTCTACAGGCGGACGCCGCCGCGCCCGGACACGGACCGTCCGGCCGCCGCCTCGCGGTTCGCCGGCCGACCGATCCTCTGGTCCTGAGGCCGGCGCGCTAAGATACTTCAAGGAACTAAAGACCGTCCCGTCTCCGGGGCGGTCTTATTCGTCAGGGCGGCGCTCAGGCGCTTTTTTTCAGTTCCAGCAGGCTGACCAGTTCGACGTGGGGCGTGTGCGGAAAGAGGTCGAGCGCCTCCATGTCCGCTATCTCGTATGATGCCTTGAGCGTCTCCCAGTCCCGGACGAAGCTGCCGTAATCGCAGGAGACGTAGATCAGCCGTTCCGGCCGGCGTTCCAGCAGGGTGGCCGCGACCTTGGGGTGCAGGCCGGCGCGCGGCGGGTCGACGATGACCGTGTCCGGCGCTTCCTTGTCCCAGATCAGGCTTTCGGCCTTGGCCGCGTGGAACTCGGCGTTGGCCAGGCCGTTGGCCGCGGCGTTCCGTCTGGCCGTGGCGATGGCCGCTTCGTCCATTTCCACGCCGATGACCTTGTCGGCCTCTCCGGCCAGGCTGATGCCCAGGAAGCCGACGCCGCAGTACAGGTCGAGCAGGAGCCTCGAACGGCGGCGGGCCAGGAAGCCGCGGACCGCGGCAAGCAGCCGCCCGGCCATGATGGTGTTGGTCTGGAAGAACGAGTTGGGCGGGATGAGGAATATCCGGCCGTCGACTTTCTCGCGCAGCTCCGGTTCGCCGGCCAGCAGTTCCAGCTGCGAGACGATGGAGAGGTCGGTCACCAGCGGATTGACGCCGTGGTAAATGGTCGTCGCCAGCCCGGACAGGCCGGCCACCAGTTCTTCCTTGGCCGGCAGTTCGCCCTCGGAGGTGACGACAGTGACCATCCTTTCCCCGGTGTTCTTGCCTTCACGGATGACCAGGTAGCGGGCGTAGCCGGTATAACGGCGGTTGTCCCAGGGAGCCACGCCGTGTTTTTTCATGTAATCTTTGAATATCCTCAGCACTTGGGGGGCTTCCGGCGACAGCAGCAGGCAGGTCTCCAGGTCGACGTGGGCGTTCCAGCGCCCCGGTTCCTTGAGTCCGAGTTCGCCCTTCGGTCCGACGCAATAGTCCATGCGGTTGCGGAAATGGAACTCGCTGGGGCAGGGGACCAGTTCCCGGACGCGTCCGCCCAGGCCGGCCGCGGCGAGCGTCCTTTCCAGCAGCGCCAGTTTCAATTCCAGTTGGTGGGCGTAATCGAATTGCTGCCATTTGCAGCCGCCGCACCGGCCGGCGTGGGGGCAGGGCGGCTGGCGGCGGCGGGGCGAAGCCTGGATCAGCGTCTCGCCTTCGAGCATCAGCACTCCCTGCTTGCGCGAAACCAGCCGGGCTTCGATTTCTTCGCCGGGCGCGGTAAAATAGGCGCAGGCCCGGCGGCCGTTTATTTCGCCGCAGCCACGTCCTTTCTTGTCCATCTCGGTTATCCGTAACTTCACTTTATCCCCGAATTTCATAGTTATGCCTGAGCGTACCCCAAAGAGCGGCAAAAAAACAGGATCGGCCCGCCGGCCCGAGATCGTGCTCGTTTTGGACAACATCCGCAGCCTCTATAACGTCGGTTCGATGTTCCGCACGGCCGACGGGCTGGGAGTTTCCAGGATCTACCTTTGCGGCATCACCGGCACGCCGGAACAGCACGGCGTCCAGAAGGTCGCCCTGGGCGCGGAAAAGACCGTTCCCTGGGAGCGCGCCGCCCGGACCTGGCTCCTGGTGGAGAAACTGAAACGGCAGGGATATTTCACGGTCGGTCTGGAAAGGTGTCCCGAAGCCGTCGCCCTGCCGTCCCTGAAGGTCCGTTATCCCGCGGCCCTGGTCGTGGGCAACGAGGTCAACGGCCTGTCTTCGGCGCTGCGGCGGCGCCTGGACCGGGTCGCGGCCATTCCCATGTTCGGGCTGAAGCAGTCCTTCAACGTGGCCGTGGCTTGCGCCCTGGCGTTGTATCAGCTGCGGCGCCCGTGATCGCGCTTTCACCTTGAATCCGGTTTTGCTATACTGTCCTGAGCTATGTTGTCGATAATCATCCCGACCTACAACGAGGAGGCGTACCTGCCGTTCCTGCTGCGTTCCATCGCGGCCCAGACCTTTCGCGACATCGAGGTCATCGTGGCCGACGCCAAGTCCACGGACCGGACCCGGCAGATCGCCAAGGAGTTCGGGGCCACGATCATCGACGGCGGCATGCCGGCCGTCGGCCGGAACCGCGGCGCCGCCGTGGCCAAGGGCGACATCCTGCTGTTCTTCGACGCCGACGTCGTCCTGCCCGATCCCTGGTTCCTGCAGATGACCGTGGCCGAATTCGAGAAGCGGCGTCTGGACGTGGCCACTTGCAGCATCCAGCCGCTCTCCAAGAAACCGGTCGACAAGGTCTTCCACGTGGCTTTCAACTATTTCATGTGGGTCACCCAGGCCACTACGCCGCACGCCCCCGGCTTCTGCATCTTCGCCCGCAAGAGCGTCCATGAGGCCATCCTCGGTTTTGACGAGGAGATCAAGCTGGCCGAGGACCACGATTACGTCAACCGGGCGGCCAAGGTGGCCAAGTTCGGCATCCTGAAGACCTACAAGATCCCGGTCTCGGTGCGGCGTTTCGAGCGCGACGGCCGGCTGAACGTGGCCATGAAGTACCTGTTGTCGGAACTCTATCTGCGCACCAAGGGCAACATCAAGAGCGATATTTTCAATTATACTTTCGGTTATTCCAAGGATAAATCCAAGCCGTCCCGCGCCAAAACGGCCTTCCGTTGGCGCCGCCAGGCCGGCAAGAAATGATCGACACGCCACTATGTCAGAAAAAATGTTCCTAATGGGCAATCACATCCTGGGCCGCGCCGCGCGGGCCGCCGGCGCCCGGGCCATGTACGGCTATCCCATCACGCCGTCCTCCGAGGTCATGCATTTCTGGGCCAAGGAGGCCTGCTCCGACCAGGGGAAGAAGGACCACCTCGTCTTCCTGCAGGCCGAGGACGAGATCAGCGCCGGTTTCATGCTGCTGGGCGGCGTCCTGGCCGGCACCAGGTCGTTCACGGCCACGGCCGGTCCGGGCCACGTCCTGATGCAGGACGGGTTTTCCATGGCCGAGGCCCTGCGCTTGCCGATCGTCGCTTACATCCAGCAGCGCGGCGGCCCGTCGACTTCGACCGTCATCTACTCTCAGTCCGAGACCAACCTGACCTGTTTCGGCGGCAACGGCAACGGTTATCGCGTCGTCTATTCCGTGGCCACGCCGCAGGAGCTTTACGACTACGGCATCAAGGTGTTCAACACCGCCTGGCGCTACCGTTTCCCGACCTTCCTGCTGGGCGACGGCTATCTGGGCAAGACCATGAGCGAAGTTGAGATCTACGCGCCGGAGGAGCAGGGCATCAAGATGGTGCCGACCGAGGCCTACCTGCTGGAAAAGAACCGGACCGTGCCGCTCGGCGACGTCGTACCCTCGCCGGAACTCGAGTCGCGCGTCGTCGACGGCGTGTCCTACGATTGCCTGCGGAACTGCCTGAACATGGAGGAGGAGGCCCTGGCCGTGAACATCGAGACCAAAAAAGCTTTCGACCTGGCCGCGCCGGTCCTGGCCGAACACGAGACCGCGGGCGACGCCAAGGCGCCGCTCCTGATCATCGCCCACGGCAGCGTCTCCGCTTCGGCCAAAGCGGCCGTAGCGGTCCTGGCCGGACGCGGGATCAAGGCCCGGGTGTTCCGGCCGATCACCCTGCGGCCGTTCCCCGAGGAGGCCCTGCGTCAGGCGGCCAAGGGCGCGTCGCGCATTTTCGTCGTCGAATCGGCGGTCAATCAGCTGTCGCGGTTCGTCAAGGAAACGTTGTACGGCCACTGCTCGGCCCCGATCATCGAACATTTCCGGCCGTCGATGGGGATCGTCCCGAACGAGATCGCCGGCTTAGTAGAGAAGAACGCCAAATAATATGACGCTCCAACCCGATAACAGCAAAGCCAAGCTGGCCTTCCCCAAGTGCGCGCGGATCGAGTCCAAACCGCACCTGTTCTGTCCCGGCTGCGGCCACCCTGAGGTGCTCAAAGCCCTGGGCTTCACCATCGACGATCTGGGCATTCAGCAGCGCGTGGCTTTCGGCATTGACATCGGCTGTTCGCTTTTGGCCTGGGATTTTTTCAACCTGGACACGATCGAGACCCATCATGGCCGGACGATCCCGACCATGGTCGGCTTCCAGCGCGCCAACCCCCAGGGCATCGCCATCGCCTATGTCGGAGACGGCGGGGCTTACGCCATCGGCCTCGGCGGACTGATGAACGCGGCCATCCGCAACGAGAACATCCTGGTCATCGTCGTCAATAACGCCGTCTACGCCATGACCGGCGGCCAGGAGGCGCCGACGACCCTGCCCGGCTCGCGGGTGGCCACCGCGCCCTGCGGCGCCGATGATCATTATATGAAGGCGCCGGAGATGATCCGCACCGTCAATCCCACGGCCTTCGTCGCCCGCGGCATCACCACCATCCAGGTCCAGCTGAAGAAGCTGCTCAAGGACGCCCTGAAGCACGTCATGGAGAACAAGGGTTTCGCCTTCGTCGAGGTGCTGTCGCAGTGCCCGCTCAACTGGCACACCATGGAGAAGCCCGAAGCCACTTTCGAATACCTGGAGAAGGTCCTGGCGAAGGCCTATCCGGTTAAGACCTATTGATCACCACTAATATGGCCGAACCGTTCAAGATCATCATTTGCGGCGAGGGCGGGCAGGGCGCGCTGTCAGTGGCCGAGATCCTGGCTTTTGCCGCCTTCCTCCAGGGCAAGCACTCCGTGGCCACGCCCTACTTCAGCACGGAAAAACGCGGCGGCGTTTCCATGGCCTTCGTCCAGATCAGCGACGGACCGATCCCGTTCTTTAAGTTCGACAAGGCCGACCTGTGGGTGGTGTTGTCTCAGCGTTCGATCGACCGCATCTCCAGCTTTTTGCAGGAGGGGACCAAGGTCATCGTCAACAGTTTCCTGGTCAAGGACGTTTCGGCCGTCGCCAAGTGGCAGCCGCGGGAGATCGACGCCACGACCATCGCCAAGGTCCAGCTCAAGAAGCCGCGGACCTTCAACATGATCATCCTCGGAGCCGCGGCCGCCCTCGTGCCGGGCCTGGACCGCAAGATCTTCGCCGAGGCTCTGGACAAACATTTCGGTCCCAAGTACGCCAAGGACCCGGTCCTGAAGGAGATGAATTTGAAGGCTTTCGATCTAGGTTACGACCTGATCAAATGATTATGGCTAACAACAAAACCGATCTGTCCGACCCGAAGCGTTTTCGGTCCGTGGTCGATGAGAACGAAAAGCGCGTGATCACCCTCCATCACGGACTATGCAAGAGCTGCGGCGAATGCGTCGTCAAGTGCCCGGTCAAGTGCATCTCCTGGGACGAGAAGGAACTGGGCCAGCTGGGCGAGCCGGCCATCACCATCGACAACAACGTCTGCATCGGCTGCGAGACCTGCGAGAACATCTGCCCGGATTTCGCCATTGAGATCAGCAACAAACCGGCTCCGAAGAAGTGAGCCGCCGTCGTCAGCGGACGAGACCGGCGCTTTCAG
>CAYPMU010000037.1:0-8155 GCA_964411975.1 uncultured Gammaproteobacteria bacterium
GGCGTTGCCGATCTTGATCACGGTGAATCCCTCCGTGCTCAGGCGGGCGGCGACGTCGCGGGCCAGCCCGGTCCGTCCGGAGCCGTTCTGCAGTTCGATCTTGGGTTTGGCCGCCGTTGACGACGGCGGGGGCGGCGGCGCCGGAGCGGCCGCCTCGGCCGGCCCGTCCAGGACCGTTTCGGCCAGGAGCCGCAGGTCGCTCCAGTCGTCTTTACGCGGCACCAGAACGTAGGCGCCGTTCATGGTCGTGGCCTTCAACGGCGAGCCGGGGCCGTCGTCGATGACCTTGTGGATGACCGCGGCGGGATCGACCGAGCGGCCCATCTTGGCCAGCCGCAGGATCTCGCCGACCTGCATGTTGGTGGTGATGTTGGACTGCATGTCGGCCAGCAGGTCGCTGACCCGGGCCGGACTCTTCAGAATGTTGAAAGTGAGCGTCTTTTCCTTGAGCGCCGTCAGGACCTTTTGCTGTCGTTTGGCCCGGGCGAAATCAGAACCTTCGCCGTTGTTACCGTGGCGCGAACGGGCGAAGCGCAGGGCTTCCTCTCCGTCCATGTGCTGCCAGCCCTGCTTGAAAGAAATGGTCTGCACGCTGTTGAATGATCGAGGATAGGTGTGGTCGGTGAACGACCTTTCGACATAGATGTCGACGCCGCCGATGTCATCGATCAGCTGTTCGAAACCGCGGAAGTCGACGCGCACGTAGTAGGGGATGTCGATGCCCAGCAGGCCCTCGAGGGCCGTGCGGGTGAACTCGCCGCCGCGGCCCGGCAGCTGAAGTTCGCCGAAGGCGTTGGCGCTGTTGATCTTGCGCCAGCCGGCCTTGGCCAGGGGCACGACCATGTCGCGGGGGATCGAGAGCAAGGCCACCTTGTTCTCGGACGGCTGGAAGCTGGCCACCATGATGGTGTCGGTGAGCAACGGGCCGTCGTGCCCTTCGCCGCCCATGCCCAGGAGCAGGACGTTGATGCGGTCGGAACTTTCACCGGCCAGGCTGCGGTCGGCACTGCCGATGAGGTGCATCTGGTTCAGGATGGGCAGGCTGGTGATGTTGGCCAAAGCCGCCGACGCGGTCTCTGAAAGGGACAGCCGTCCGATGCCGAACGAAAAAACAAATAAGCCGATGACCAGCACCAGGGACAGGAACAGCTTCGCCGGCTTCGGTCCGTTGGTTTGGGCAGCGGGCATTCCGCGGTTCACGGAGAGAAGATTCACTTTCAATAATCTCATGCGGAGGTCATTAGCTGTCGCCGCTTTTCGCCGGCGGCGACCCGTATTCGTTATTATATGATTACGGAAAAATCGGGTTTTGACAAGGAGGTGAACGCCGTTTAAAACAGGCGCTGTTGACAAGCTTGGCCGGCGGTAAAATTATCCACTTTTGGGCCGGTCTATCGGTCAAGCAAAATGCCGCCGCGTCTTATCGGGCGGATAAGGCGGGCTTGCCAATCGTCGATTTTGTGCTACAATTGCTATACTTTGCCGAAATTTCGCCAAATTAAGCGGCATATTTTCATTTAGGGAGGATAAAAGCCTCCAGACGGCGGAGTTTACCGGGCCGGGAACATTCAAAATTTTCTGGTGGTCGTAAACGGGCGTATGGCTCAGTTGGTTAGAGCGCTGTCCTCACACGACAGAGGTCGGTGGTTCGAATCCACCTGCGCCCACCAAATTTATAAATAAAGTGGATTCGAAGGGCGCGAGAGCGAGCGAGCTGGCGCAGCTCGCGGTGCGCAGCGCCCCGGTGCCCGAACGGAGTGAGGGAGAATCCACCTGCGCCCACCAGAAAGTCGAGAATGTCCGACCCGGCCGGCGGTGCCGGTAATCAAATTGGAAAGTTCCATATCTATGGATGAAGCCACGGAAAAAACCGTCGCCGAGTCGGCCGCGGAAGAAGTCCCGGAGACGCAGACCTTCTTTTCCAAGACCCTGGAATTCCTGGGCGAACTGGTGCACGTGGTCATCATCTCGCTGGCGATCATCGTTCCGATACGCTATTTCCTGATCCAGCCCTTCTACGTCAAAGGCGCCTCAATGGAACCGAATTTTTATGATCACGAGTACCTGATCATCGACGAGATCAGCTACAGGTTACATGAACCGGTCCGCGGCGACATCGTCGTCTTCCGTTACCCCAACGATCCGCGGCAGTTCTTCATCAAGCGCATCATCGCCATGCCCGGGGAACGCATCAGGGTGTCCGGGGGCAAGGTGATCATCCATGCCGCGGGCCGTCCGGAAGGCGAGGTCCTCGATGAGACCTGGTATCTGGGCGCGGCTTATACCGCCGGCGAAAAAGACCTGACTCTGGGAGCCGATGAATATTTTTTGATGGGGGATAACCGCGCCGCCAGCTTGGACTCCCGGATATTCGGAGCCGTGCCCAGGGATTTCATCGTCGGCCGGGTCTGGTTCCGCGGCTGGCCGCCGGAAAAGATCCACTTTTTCGAGTCGTCCCCCGAGGCCTCGATCAGCCAACTTTGACCTTCCGCCATCATTCAATGACATTCGAATAATCAGCTGAGATATGCCTAAAAAAGCTCAAAAACGGCCGGCTCCGGTCAAGAAAGCCGCGGTGAAGAAAGCGGTGCAACCGCCCAGAACGCCGCCTGCCAAGGCCCCGGCCCTGCCCGCTGTCCGTTCCGGCTCCACGCCGCAGCTCCTGCGGGGCATGCGCGACATCCTGCCGTCGGAACAGAGGTATTGGCGGCACGCCCTCCGCATCGTCGACGGCATCGCCCGCGCTTACGGCTACGAAAGGATCGATACGCCGCTCATGGAAGAGACCGGGTTGTTCGTCAGGTCGGTCGGCAAGCAGAGCGACGTGGTGGAGAAGGAGCTTTTCTCTTTCATCGACCGCGGCGGCGAGAACGTGTCGCTCCGGCCGGAAGGCACGGCCTCGCTGGTCCGCGCCTACATCAACCACGGCATGTTCAGCCTGCCCCAGCCGGTGAAGCTTTACTATGTCGGGCCGATGTTCCGTTATGAGCGTCCCCAGGCCGGGCGTTTCCGTCAGCACCACCAGTTCGGGTTCGAGGTCTTCGGCGACGGGCAGCCGGTGCTGGACGCCGAGGTCATCCTCATGGCCTATCTTTTCTATAAAGACCTGGGCGTCAAGACCGTAATCCACATCAATAGCCTGGGCTGCGGCGCCTGCCGCCAGAATTATCTGACGGAGCTGGTGGCCTATTACCGCGGCAAGCGTCCGCAGATCTGCGAGGACTGCAAGCGGCGGCTGGCCAAGAACCCGCTGCGCCTGCTCGACTGCAAGGAGTCAGGATGCGTCGCGTTACGCGAGACGGCGCCGCACATCGTCGACTTTTTGGATGACGAATGCAAGAACCACCTGATGCGCGTGCTGGAGTACCTGGATGAGCTGCTGGTACCGTACGTGCTCGACCCGCACCTGGTGCGCGGCCTCGACTATTACACCAAGACCGTGTTCGAGGTCATGCTGGCCGACGAGACCCAGCCCGGGCAGTACGCGCTCGGCGGCGGCGGACGTTACGACACCTTGGTTGAACAGCTCGGCGGCCGGCCGACGCCGGCTTGCGGTTTCGGCATCGGCATCGAGCGGGCGATATTGCAGATGAAGAACCAGAACATCGAGCCGTTGGACGATTTCCGGCCGGAGATCTTCCTGGCCCAGCTCGGCGACACCGCGCGGCGCAAGGCTTTCCAGCTGTTCGAGGAGCTGCGCGGCGCCGGGATCAGGATGGCCGCGACCTTCTCCAAGAGCGCCCTCAAGGCCCAGCTGGAGACAGCCAACCGTTTGGGCGCCAAATATACCATTATAATCGGCCAGAAAGAGGTCTTGGACGGCACGATCCTGATCAGGGACATGGAATCGGGGATGCAGGAGATCGTCGATTACAATAAGGCTGTCAATGAGATGAAGAAGAAATTGGGCAAGATCTAGCCAAATATCAAGGCTGACTTAGTCCCAGGCCGAATGTTGACGCTTTAAGCTCAGCGGTGCTAAGATGATAATATGTATAAGTACGGTTTCTGAATGAACCGTAATTCATTGAAAGGGGGGTGACTATTGTGGCGGAAGTAAAGAGAAAGAAAGGCGAGAGCTTCGAGAGTCTGCTTAGGCGCTTCAGCCGGAAGGTCCAGGAGAGCGGCAAACTCTTGCAGGTCAGGAAGATCAGGTACCACTCGAAGATCAAGAGCAAGGCGGGCAGCCGCGAGGCCGCTCTTAGGCGCGAATACCTTCGCGGCCGTCGCGAATACCTGATCAAGACCGGCCAAGCGACCGAAGAGGATTTCCGGCCAGCCCGAAAGTCGGGCCGTCGTTAATCGTAAGCGATCAAGTCGATGACCACGCGAGAACGCATCGATAGTGATTACGCCCGGGAAGCCAAGGCGCGCAATGCAGCCGCTGTTTCGACACTGCGGCTGATTCGCGCTGCGCTGAAGAACGCGGAGATCGAGAAGATGAAGCCTCTCGAGGAAGCTGACATCATCGACGTCATCGGCAAGGAGGTCAAGAAACTGGTCGACGCCATCGAGTCCTACCGGTCGGGCAACCGCCCGGACCTGGCCGTCCAAGCCGAGTCCGAAGCGGCGTTCCTGCGTCATTATCTGCCCGAACAGCTCACCGAGGAAGCCCTGAAGCAGCTCATCGCGGCGAAGATAGCGGCCCTGGGCGCGACGACGGTCAAGGATTTCGGGAGGGTCATGTCCGAGGTATCCAAGGAAACAAAAGGCCGCGCCGACGGCGGCAAGGTCAGCGCCCTGGTCAAGACGGCGCTGGCCGGCGGGACCTGAGCCACCGCGGTTAAACGGTTCGATAAACCTTCTTACCATGCTTCTTAGAAGGATCGATCATCAAAAAAACACCGGACCAGGCGCGTCGCGGGCGACCCGGACTTTTGCACGTAATTTTTTTACGGCCATGCTGGTTGCGGCCGTTTTTTTGGTCCTGCCGGACCTGGCGCGCGCGGCTGAGGTCGATCTCGGACTGGGTTACGCTTCGGCCACCGGACTTTCGACCACGGACATACGCACCATCGTCGGCAACATCCTCAAGGCCTTTTTCGCCCTGCTCGGATTGGTCGCAGTCGTGCTCATTTTGTATGCCGGCGTTCTCTGGATGACCTCCCAGGGCAACGAGGAGAAGATATCGCAGGCCAAAAAGATCCTGATCAACGCGACCATCGGTTTGACCATCATGCTGGCCGCCTATGCCATCACCGCCTTCATTTTCCGGGCCTTGTCCGGCGCGGGCGGGGCCGGAGGCGAAGGCGGCGGCGGCACCACCGGTCTCGCGGGCATCTATTGCCGCGATTGCGGGTCGGCCGAATTGGGTAAGATCCTGGAGTACCATTATCCGGAGGCCGGCCAGGCCGGCGTTCCCCGCAACACCAAGATCGCCATCACGCTGAAGAAACCGCTGGTCCTTTCGACGGTTTTCCAGAATTACGACGATAAAGGCACTTATGCCACCAGCGACGACGTCATCTGCAACCCCAGTTGCGACGGGGAGCATACCGAGCTGACCTGCGTCGGGGAGAACGATGACGAGGCCGGATGCACCGGCTTGCCCTATTGCTCGTACAACGAGGATACGGGCCTGTGTTCGCTGGCGCCGAAACTCAACACCGATAATTTCAAGATCCTGCCCAATGGAAGCTTGGGCGACGTCCAAAATACGGCCGACAAGGACGATGATTTCGACGAACGCTATCCGGATGCCGCCAGCGGCCTGCTGCTGGAGCCGGCTCCCGCCGCCGTCGCCACCGTGGTCAATTCGGTTTTTGACCCCAACAACAAGGGGCAGACCATCGTCATCAAGCCGGCCGAACCCATCGGCAGCTCCAGCGTCGACGTCAACTATCGCGTGGCGCTGCGCGGCGGTCCGAACGGCATCATGGTCTGGGACGACAAGTCCCTGCCGACGGCGTGCTCGCGGCAGAGCGAGAGCGAGACCTCCACGAAGTGCGCCCCGGCTTTCTCGTCCCTCAAGCCGGACGGGTCCTACTTCTGGTCCTTCACCACCGGCACCGCCCTGGACACCACGCCGCCCCGGGTGGTCTTCGCCGGGCCGCGTCTGGTCACCGATCCGGCGGACAAGCCGATCGTGCGCAACCAATTGGTCCAGATATATTTCGACGAAGCGGTCGATCCGACGACGGCGACCGGCAAAACGGCCAGCGGCGGCTTCAACTGGATCAATGTCGAGGCCAAGTGCTTGTCAGGCACCGACAGCACGACCTGCCCCTGGGCTCAAACGGAGTTCGCGCCCATCGAGGGCAGCCTGGAGATATCCAACCGTTACCGGACGGTGGAATTCATCCCCAGTACGGCCTGCGAAGGCATCGCCGAGAATTCCTGCGGGGAGCCGGTCTTCTGCCTGCCCAAGAACGTCGAACTGAAGGTCACGGTCAAGCCGTCGCGGGTCGATCCAGCCAATCCTCCGGCCGGCGTTTTCCCGCCGAACGGCGTGACCGACATGGTCGGGAATTCTTTCGACGGCAACAGGAACGGGACCGGCGAGGGCCCGGTCGCGTCGGTCGTGGTCAACGGCGCGACCGTCAATCTAAATCCCTACGATTACAATCTCTACTTTACCAATCCCGCGGGCGACCTGTCCCGGTATAACGACATCGCTTTCTGGCGCTATCAGGTCAATGACGAGGTCGATCTCGTGGTACCGGTGGTCACCAGCATCGTTCCCGTCAGTGAAGGGAACCCGGCGCCGCCGGCCCCGGGGGACCTGTATCCGTCCGGACCGTCTTCCGTTCCGACCGGAGACGACGTGACCGTCACCTGGAGCAAGACCATGAGCCCGTCGTCCATGGTGGCCGGCACGACCGTGTACATCATGTCGCGCGAATGGCAGAAGCGGCCGGGAACACCCGAATGCGAGGTCGGGAAGACCAGCCTGACCGAATGTCCGCGCGAACTTTTGGCCCAGCCCACGGTCGTCATTGACGCCGGCAAGCCCGTGGCCGATCCCGAGACCGGCGAGGACGTCACGGTGATGAAGATCATGCATCGTCCCTTCTTCACGACCAACGACCTGGGTTGGAGCGAGAAAGAGGCCAGGGAAGTGCTGGCGGACATCACGCCGGTCTATCTCCCGGTCATCCGTCATCGGGTCAAGGACGATCGCCAGAATTGCTTCTACCCCAGTCAGGGCTTTGAATGCGAGGACCCCATTACGCACGAAACGACGTCCCCGGACATACCTCCGGGGGAAGGCGGTAAACCCTCCTGCCTGGATCGGCAGCCGGGTGAAAGCTTTAACTGGACCCCTTGAGAATAAAGGCCTATGCCCAGCCCCATCAAACCCACCAGGCAGGTACTTAAGAAACTGGCCGCCGGCGTCGTCGCGGCCGGTCTCGGAGTTTTTCTGGCCGTTTTGCCGGCGCTCGCCCAGGTCGACCTGGGCCTCGGTTACGCTTCGGCGACCGGTTTGGGCACGACCGACATCCGCACGACCATCGCGCGGATCATCAGCATTTTCCTGGGGTTGTTGGGCATAGTCGCCGTCTGTCTCATCCTCTACGCCGGTTTTTTGTGGATGACGGCGGCGGGCAATGAGGAACAGATCACCAAGGCCAAGAAGACCATGACCGGCGCGGTCATCGGCCTGGTCATCATCCTCTCGGCTTACGCCATCGTGCGCTTCATTTTCGGAGCCATTCAGGGCGGCACGACGGGCGCCGGCGGCGACGGTACCGGCGGCGACGGCGATCTGGGTGGGGGCAGCGGCACCTCCTTCCGGGTCCAGAGCACTTTCCCGGTCGGACCGGGGCTGAATGACGGCGGTTGGTTCAAAAATTACAAGATCCGCGTGAATTTCAACGACAATGTTTCGCCGGCCAGCGTCGATCTGCATAAGCCGATCGTCAAGAAATGCAACGCGCGCCTGGATGATGACGGTAATCCGGTCGGTTTCGATCTCGCCGCCTGCGCCGACTATGATTTTGAGTACGAGGTTTTCGGGCCGCAGATCACCATCAAGCCCAAAACAGACGATACCTACTGGGACGGCGATTTCTGGTATTACGTCGAGGTCGCCGGCAGCCCTACCGGGGTCGGCGACGTCCTGCAGGATATGCGCGATCCGGCGCGAGGCCTGGTCTGTCTTACGCCCTCGGTTCCGGCCGGACATGAGCCGTCGGAGATCTGGGATACCGACTCT
>CAYPMU010000038.1:0-1557 GCA_964411975.1 uncultured Gammaproteobacteria bacterium
TAGGTGTACGGATTGCCGCTGGAGCAGTCAGCCGGGGTCGGGGCAGCCGGTACGAGACCCATATAGGTCGTATCGGTGCCGGCGCAAGCCGCTTTCCAACCGCCGGTGCACAAAGCCTTGGCATCGGTAGAAGTACCGAGCACCAGAGGCGAGTTGGTCGGATAACCGCTGGTGCTGTCCGAGAAGAACAACTCCAGAGCGGTCTGAATCTGTTTGACGTCAGCGACGCGTTTCGAATCGCGGGACTTCTGCCGGGCGCTGTTCAAAGCGACGACAGCCAGCGTCGAAAGCAAGCCGATGATGGCAATAACGACGAGCAGCTCGATCAGGGTAAAGCCTTTCTTATTGAGTTTTTGCATAGATTCACCCCCTTTCGCGTTTAGTTTCCCCCTTAAGGAGGGCCGTCCTTCGTGGTTTTATCCACAAATTAACGTAACGTTATTATAGCACGAACCTGGAATAACCTCAACAATTTTCAAGCAAATCCGGCCGGAACCGCCGCCGCCTTAATTAAGGCTAAAAATTCGTGGCCATGCTGTACATCGGCATCATGATGGCGGCCACCATCACGCCGACAGCGCCGCCCATGACCAACATGATCATGGGTTCGATGGCGTGGACCAGGTTAGCCACCTTATTCTCCAGTTCACGGGTGTAAAATTGCGTCAGTTTGTCCAAAACCTCGGCCAGCCTGGCGGATTCCTCGCCTACCGACATCATCTGCGACACCATTTTAGGTATGGTAGGGTCCTGCGCGAAGACGGTGGTGATGGAATTGCCGTCCATGATCTCTTTTTTTGTCCGGACGATCATGTCCTTATAATGGGCGTTGCCGACGACGTCGGCGCAGACGTCCAGGCTGCCCGGCACGTCGACGCCGCCCGACAGCAGGGTCGATAAACTGCGGGTAAAGCGGACCAGGTAGATCAGCTGCAGCATCGGGCCGAAGACCGGCGCCCGCAAGGTCACGGTGTCCCAGATCTTTTTGCCGGCCGGCGTGCTGACCCACCAGCGGCCGGCCGCCCCGGCGATGACGGCGAAAATGATTATCGAAACGGCGTTCTGGTTCATGAAATCGCTGATGAAGATCAGGCTCTTGGTGGTCCAGGGCAGGGCCGTGCCCGATTCCTTCATGACCTCGGTCATTTTGGGCACGACGAAGGTCAACATGACGAAACCGACGATGACCAGGCCGAAGATGACCACGATCGGGTAGATCATGGCGCCCTTGATCTTGGCCGTCAGGTCGAAATCGCGTTCCATCTGGTCGGCCAGGTAGTTCATCACTTCTTCCAGGCGGCCCGTGGTCTCGCCCGACCTGATCATGTTGACGAAAAAGCCGGTGAAGACCTTGGGATACTTGGCCAGGGCGATGGACAGCGACATGCCGGATTCCGTCTCATCGGCGATGTCGAGCAGCATCTCCCTGAGTTTCTTGTTCTCCGTCTGCTTGGCCACGGTGCGCAGCGAGGAGACCAGGGGCACCTTGGCGCCCATCAGCACCGAGAACTGCCGCGAAAAAATGACCAGGTCGCGGACGCCGACCTTGCCGATGAA
>CAYPMU010000038.1:1567-8083 GCA_964411975.1 uncultured Gammaproteobacteria bacterium
AGCCCAGCGGGATCCAGCGGCGCGACATGTTGACGACCTTGCCGATGAAGGGCAGATCGCGCTCGAAAATGCTTTTCGCGGCCGCTTCCTGGATGGAGACGATGAACAGGCCCTTATCCTTGAGGGTGTCGGTCGCCAATTCCACCGTCGGGGCCTCGATGATGCCCGCTACGGTCTTGCCGTCGGAATCGTTGGCGCGATAATCGAACCTGGCCATGGTGTCGGCGTTAAGCGAAGCCAGCCCGGCCGGCGTCGCCGCCGGAGGGAACGGAGGACTACATCTTGAGGACCTTCTTGATCTTGGCCACGGCCTCGGCCGGGACGAAATGGGCCTTGATCAGGTAATCGACGGCGCCCTCGGTCAGGCCTTTTTCCACGTCCTCTTTCTGGCCGAGGTTGGTCAGCATGATCACCGGGACGTCCTTGACCGAATCGTCGGCCTTCAGGCGCTTCAGGACCTCGAAACCGTCGAGCTTGGGCATCAGCACGTCCAACAGGATCAGGTCGGGCTTTTCCTTCAGGGCGGCCTTGAGGCCCTCCTCGCCGTCACGGGCCGTCACCACCGCGAAACCCTCGAGCTCCAGCTTGGTGGCGTAGATCCCGGACAGGAAAGCGTCGTCGTCGACTATCAGTACTTTGGTCTTGGCGTTGGCGTCAGCCATAGGTTTGGACGGTTAGCTCGATAAGGTTTCATTATTATACGGTCGATATCCTCATGACCTCTTCCAGTGTAGTCGAACCCTCCAATGCTTTCAATAGAGCGTCCTGCTTCAGGGAGATGATCTTCTGCCGCACGATGGCCTCCTTGACCTTGTCGATGGGGAAACCTTTGGTGATCAGTTCGCGCAGCTCCTCGTTGAAGGTCATCATCTCGGCGCAGGCGACGCGGCCGCTGTAGCCGGTGTCGCCGCAGCGCAGGCAGCCGCGGCCTTTGTACATGGTGATCTGTCCCGGGGTCAGCTTCAGATGCTCTTTATAAACGTCCGGGATGGCGTCGATCTCCGGCTGGACCTTGGCCACGACCTCCGGCGGCAGGACGACCGGACCCTTGCAGCGCTCGCAGATCTTGCGGGCCAGGCGCTGGGCGATGGCCACGTTGATGGTGGCAGCCAGCTTGAATGGCTCGATGTGCATGTCCATGAGGCGCGGCACCACGCCCAGGGCGTCGTTGGTGTGCAGCGTGGAGAAGATCAGGTGGCCGGTCAGCGCGGCGTGCACGGCCAGCTCGCCGGTCTCCTGGTCGCGGACCTCGCCGACCATGATGATGTTGGGGTCCTGGCGCAGGAGGGCGCGCAGGCCGGACGCGAAAGTGAACCCCACCTCGTGGCGGATCTGCGACTGGTTGACGCCCTTGATGGTGTACTCGACCGGGTCTTCCAGCGTGGAGATGTTCACGACCTCCTCGTTGCGCATGTTGAGGATGGTAAAGAGGGTGGTCGACTTGCCGGAGCCGGTCGGACCGGTGATCAGGAACATCCCGTGCGGCTTGCGGATCTCCTTCTTGATCGTCTCGATGTACTGGGAGCGGAAACCGAGCTGTTCGAGCAGCGGCACGCCCTTGGAAGTGTCGAGGATGCGCATGACCACCTTTTCCATGTCCTGCAACGGCAGGGTGGAGACGCGGAAATCGATGATCTTGTCGCCGAAGGTCTCGCGGATGCGGCCGTCCTGCGGGATCCGGGTCTCGTCCAGCTTGAGGTTGGACAGCACCTTAATGCGCGAGACGATGGAATTGTGGATGTATTTGGGCAGGCGCAACGAGGTGCGCAGCACGCCGTCCACGCGGTAGCGGATCCGGGTCTCGTCCCCCACCGGCTCGATATGGATATCGGAGGCGTTGCCGTCCACGGCGTGACGCAAGACCACGGAAACTATGCGCGAGACCGGGGCGCCCTTGATGATCTCTTCCAGCTTGTCCTCTTTCTTCTCCGCCTCCTCCTTGGGCTTGGTGACGTACTTCTCCTTGGCCACCTCCAGGGCCCGGGCCACCTCCTTCCCCAGTTCCTCGTATTTCTTGAGCACGAAATTGTACGAAGCCGTGGAGATGACGAAATACTTGGGCCGGAAATTGCTGGCCTGAGCGAGGAAATCGATGGCCTGGACCGCCGACATGTCGCGGGGGTCGAGCATGCCGATGGAGACGCCGTCGTCGGTCTTGTCGAAAGCCACGGCCTTGGTGTTCTCGGCCACCGGCTTGCTGATGATGTTGACCACCTTAGGATCGACCTTCTTGCCGACCAGGTCGGCGTAGGGGATGTTCAGCAGGGTGCCCTTGGCTTTGGTCACCATTTCCTCGTCGATGATCTTGTTCTTCAGCAATAAAACATCCACCGACGTCCCGGTGTCGGTGTGTTCCTTGGCTACCTGTCGGTACTGGTCCTCGTTGATGAAGCCGGACTCGAGCAGGATGTCCAGCAGTTCCGTTTGGATGGCGATAGACATGCTGATCCCGGGGATTACGCTCTTACTTGAAAGGGTTGTTCAAACCGGCCGGCGGCGCCGTGACCGGCATGCTGCCGAACTGCTTGAGCGTCATGAAATCCTCGCGTTTGAAAAGTTCCTCGGCCGTCTTGGTCGTCGGC
Organism: uncultured Gammaproteobacteria bacterium; assembly: GCA_964411975.1. Classification (GTDB taxonomy): domain Bacteria; phylum Patescibacteriota; class Patescibacteriia; order SG8-24; family SG8-24; genus CAYPMU01. The sequence continues at coordinate 4,150 of CAYPMU010000038.1, forward strand.
AGTTCGATGCGTTGCGGCGGAACATAGGAAGCCCCGCCGGCCGCGGGTTGCGGCAGCAGTTTGTCCCGGTAAAAATAACCGACGGCGACCAGGATGACCGCGATCAGCGCTCCCAGGACCATCAGCTGCTTTTTTTCCTTCTGCTTCAGAGGCATATCACTTCTTGATCGAGGGCAACGCTTTGCGGTCGATGTAGTAAGTCTTCAGGACCAGGCCGTAGACCGTGCCCTCAGCCGAAAAGGTCATCGTGGTCACGTCGAACAGCCGCAGGGAACGCTCCAGGTCGCCCAAGAACAGCTTGAATTGCTCATAATCGCCGCCGGTGACCGACAGCGAGACCCTGATCGTCTTGCGCCCCTGCTGAGTGACGTTCTTCTCGTCCACCGCCGTATCGATCGCGGACAGGGCCATCTTATTGTTCCTGGCGATATCGTCGATCTGCACCAGCAGCCCGGGGATGTCCGGGTCCAACGGGATGATCGCGGTCACCCGATCCCGTTTCTCGACCTCGATCTTGCCGAAACTGGCCACGGTCTCCTCGGTCCGCCTGATGTAGGCCTCGTCGTCGGTCAACTGGGTCTGGGTAGCGCTGAAATCATATTCGCCGCCGGCCAGCAGCGGCCTGATCTTCGGCACCAGCAACAAGAAATACGCCAGGACGAGATAAAGGATGGCCAAGGCCGCCGTGATGAACGGCAGCCAGCCGGCCACGGCCGAGGCCAACTTCACGCGCGGAGTTGTGGATGTCGGGGCTGCCATAGGGTCAGGGTGCGGGCTGGGCCGAAGGGCGGGACCAGACGCTGGCGTCGACCCGGACCATCATCGCCGTCAACACGCCCTCGATCTCGCCGTTCGCGCCGACCTTGGCCGAAGCCGAGGTCGCGCGGACGTTCAATACTTTGGGGTTATCGCGCAGGGCCACGATCTGCTCGGCGATGTCGCGGTAGGACCGGCCCATGACGTCGACGCTGAAAAGGCCGGTCTCAGCCTCGCCTCCGAAACGGAGGAAACGTACGTTCGGACGGGCATTGCTCTCCAGAAAAGCGAAGAATTCGGTCCAATAAACATGCTGCTCGAGGCTGCTCTTGACCGCCTTGACCTGCTTGTCCAGGTCGACCGCGCCGACCAATGCCTGGTTCTGTTCCTCAATGTCCGCCTTGATGTCATTGATGCGCTGGTCGAGAGAAACACGTTCGGCCTGGCGCTTGGCCGTGGTATCGGACAGCCAGAAATGTATCCCGCCGACGATCAGCGTTTCCATGATCAGCACGAGGGCGAGGACCAACAATTGGCGCCTCAGGTCGGGACCCCGGCCGCCTTCCAGATCCGACGGCATCAACGAGACCCGCAGGCCGGAAAAACCGCCGCCGGCCGGCGTCGGCCGAGGCGCGCCCGGGGGCGGCGGGACCGGCCTCGGTCCCGGGACCGGCGGCCCGCTGCTGGACTTGTCCGAAGTGGCTAATGCCATAAGGTCAGCTTACTCGATGTCGCGCATGGCCAGACCGACGGCCACGGAAAAACGGTAACCGATCTCGTCCAGGACCGGCCGCAGCCCCTCAGGATAGACGACCCTGGCCCAGGGATCGCCGACATAGACCTTCATGTTCAGCTGCTTGGAAAAATAATCGATCAAGGACGGCAGGGCCGACGCTCCGCCGGTCAAAATGATCTTCTCGATCTTCTTTTCCGGCTGGCCCTCGGTCCGGGTGGTGAACAGGCTGATGGAGTACTGGAGCTCGGTCAGGAGCGGGGCCACGGTGGTCTCGAATATCTTCGGCAGGCCTTCGCCGGGATAAAGGGTCGAGATGCTCTTGATGTCGCATTTCATCTGCTCCGCCGCTTTCATCTCCATGGCCAGCTGCCGACTGATGGCCCGGGTGAAGGTCAGGCCGCCCATATCCAGACTGCGGGTGACGAAAGGCACGCCGTTATCGACGATGATGATGTTGGTCCGGCCGGCGCCGATGTCGACGATGAGCGTGGTGGAACGGTCCTTGCCGACCAGGGAACGGATCAGGGCGAAGGTCTCAGTCTCCAGGCTGACCAGCTCCAACCCGGCCATCTTGAAGGCGCCGACATATTTGCCGACCATGACCTTGGAGGCGCCTGTGATCAGGACCTGGGCGGTCTTAGCGGCCTCTTTCTTCTCTTCGGGCGTTTTTTCCTTCTCCGCCGGCAGTTTCTCTTTGGACTGGTCGGACGGCGTCAGTACCTTGGAGTCCAGGACCATCTCTTCCAGCGGCACGGGGATCAATTTCCTGGCCTGCCATTGGACGGATTCTTTCATCTCCTTTTCCGAACCCTTGGGCACGGTGATGACCGAGCTGAAGACCGACGAGATCGGCAAGCTGGCCACGGCCCGCGTCGTCGTGGTGCGGGCTTTTTTCAGGATCAGGCGAAGCAGATCGGAACATTCCTTGGCCGAATCCACCAGATTGGCCGGCTGGGCCTCGGGCAGGCGTTCGGAAAACCCGTAAGTGACCAGACGGGCCCTCCCCTTTTCATTCTGCAATTCGACCAATTTGATGCCGCCGACGCCGATGTCTACGCCGATATAACTTTGCTTTTTGGGACCGAATAAACCCATATTTCAGCTTGGCTTCCGCTTTAAGGCTGGCTTAAAGCCGGTGTGATCGGGTCTTACTGTTTAATTATACACTTTTTAAGAGGATTTTGACACTGGTTGAACTTCGCCTTGAGGATAACCGCGGCCGGGCTGCTGTATACCAAATTATTGATGTACCCGGTTATTCAGCGACGTCCCCGAAATAGGGCAGGGTCTTGGTCACGTCGCCGAAGCCCGGCGGCGGATTCACGACGGCGCGGCCGTCATAGAAAACGCGCTCCGAACCCTCGGTAGTGCTCTTGAACGAACGGCTGAAATGGAACTGCCTGGCGACGATCAGGCCGCTGACGGTCAACGGCTCGACGCTGTCGGTCTCGGGCGGCGCCACCGTATAGATGCCGCCCTGGCCGCCGATGAAGAAGGCGCCGACCAGCTTGGTGACCGTCGAGCCGACGAAGACGTTGCCTTTGCTGCCGTAGCCGGGACTCTCCGGATCGGTGTCGTCGAGCACGATCCAGCCGACCGAAGCCAGCCGGTCAAGCGCCGTCAGGCCGCCCGGCAGCGTCTCGGAATAAGCCACGTTGTTCCAGAAGTAAAGATTGCCGCCCATGACCAGCACGGTGCCGCCGCCGAGCCCGCCGCTGGGCGCGTCGGCTATTTCGTTGACCGGCACCGAAGCGGCCGGAGGCGGCGTGTCCGGTATCGCGCCGAAATTGAGGTCCCCGCGTATCAGGTAGACCTTGCCGCCCAGATGGGTGCCGTTGAGGAAATCCGCGGCGAACCGGTCGGGGTCCTCGACCTCGATCACGTCGCCGTATTTTTCGGTCAACAGGCCGCCCAGGTCCAACCGACCCAGCACCGAAGAATAGACGTTGCGCGACTTGGGCCGCTCGAACCGGCTGTCCGGTTTGGTCCGCGGATCGCCGCATTCCTCGCTGGTGAAGACGTATTTCCGGTTCTCCAGGGCGCAACCTTGCGGCTCCGACGGATCGACCGGCACGTCGCAGAACCAATTAGTGCCGCTCTTGGACGTAATGCAAAAAGTGGCGTTGGCCCGGCCAGGCGGCGGCGGCTCCGGGGTCCTGATGTAACGGCCGGAATAAACATTGCCCTTGGGCGCCTGGATCCAGGGGTACATCAGGCTCAGACACAGATCGGCGCCGACGCAGGCATCGGGCACGGGAGCGCCCTCCTCGTCCAGGCAATCGCTGTTGCTGTTGCAGGAGCAGTCGGCCTCGACGCATTCGCCCGTGACGCAGACGCCGCGTTTGGGACAGTTCTCCGGCGTGAAGCAGATCTCGCCGCCGGTGGAGCAGGCGCCCCAGGGTTCGCGGCAGGCCTGGGCGGCCGCGACCGGCGCGTCGAACG
>CAYPMU010000039.1:0-8067 GCA_964411975.1 uncultured Gammaproteobacteria bacterium
ATCGAGGTGAATGTCTGCAAGGAGAAGAAACTGTCCAACATGCGGTGCAAGGGCGACGGCGGCAGCGCCAAGGTGGACGTGCCGCGGACGATGGACCTGGAGGCCGCGATCGAGTTCGTCGGCGACGACGAACTCGTGGAGGTCACGCCGAAGAACGTCCGTATCCGCAAGATGGTCCTGAACCACATCGAGCGCAAACGCTACGAACGCAACATCAGGAACGAGGACGACACGGAAAAAAGTTGAACTGCCGCAAGGCAGTTCTTGCGTATCGGGCGCGCGGCCGGGAACGGCGCGCTGGCCGGCCGGCGGTTTACGTGGTAAAATTACCGCATAACGCCAACGACTATGCCCAAGAAAGAACCGCAAAGCATCACTTGCGAACACCTGCTCAAGCTCCGGGACGACGAGCTCGAGCACTTGGTGGTCGACGTCCGCGACGAAGCTGACTTCGAGACCGGCCACATCGCCGGCTCGCTGCACGTGCCGCAGCGGGAGCTCCGGACCAACATCGCCAACCTGGTCGCCGACAAGGACAAGAAGGTGGTGGTCGTGGTCGGACCGACCCAGGACAGCGAGATCGAGTCGATCCACGAGTCGCTGTCCGCTTTAGGCTATAAGAACGTGGAATTTCTGACCGGCGGCTTCGACCGCTGGTGCGAGATCGCCCCGCTGGAAATAGAACCGGAACTGGCCGAGTCCACCCCCGAGGAAAGAGGTTTCACCGGCGAGGACCTCAGCCATATCGATCCGGAGGAAGGCGATAACGAGCCGCTTTTCTGACGTCCGCTTCGGACGCCCCGTTCATGAAGACCTTATCCGCGATACTTCTGGTCCTGGCGCTGCTGTTGGCGGCCTGTTTCGGCGTCGCCGCCGGGATGTTTTATCTTGGCGACAGGTTCTTCGGCGTCTTCGCCGCCCTGTTCTCGCTGCTCGTGGCGACTTTCTTCGTGACCACCGCCTATAGCGTGTTCTTCGGGGCGCCTTTCGTGCCCACGGACGCGCGCAACGTCGAAGAGATGATCAGGCTGTCCGGCCTCAAACCCGGGGAATACCTGGTCGACCTCGGTTCGGGCGACGGCCGCATCCTGATCGCCGCCGCCCGCGCCGGCGCCCGGGCCGAGGGCTGGGAGATCAGCCCGTTCCTCTGGCTCTGGTCGTTGTGGAAGATCGGCCGCGCCGGGGTGGGGGACAAGGTCCGCGTGCACCTCGGTTCCTATTGGAACGAACGCTTTCAGCGGGCCGACGTCGTGACCTTGTTCCTGATCAATACCCAAATGCAGCGGATGGAAAAGAAATTGCGGGCGGAATTGCCGCAGGGCAGCCGGGTAGTTTCGTACGCTTTCCAGTTCCCGACCTGGGCGCTGGTCCAACGCGGCAGCAGCGGCGTCAGGTTGTATCGGCAGGAGTGAGGGGCGCAGATCGCCAAATCTGTCAAGGAGTATTGACAAAATCGTTAAATCGTGCTATCATCACTTCGAGTGCCAAAACGACCTTCATCCGCGAAGGTCGTTTTTGGTTATATTTGAGCGAAAAATGTTGAATATTGCTCCTCACCGCGGTTTGAGTAATCGGCCCTGATTTGGTAAAATTACCAGTGATCTTATGGAAGCGACCGCCGCTCCGGCCGACGAGCTCAAAGGACTGGACTACCTTAAAGAGCTGCCGCGGGCCCGAGCCCATAATCACGATACCCGGCTTTTCCCCGAGGGCTTCCTCTGGGGTTCTTCGACCGCGGCTCACCAGGTCGAGGGCGGCAACACGCTGAATGACTGGTACGACTGGGAGAAGGTTCCGGGGCACATCCTGGACGGGAACGTGTCCGGACTGGCCGACGACCACTATCACCGTTATGAGCAGGACTTCGATCTGGCCGCGTCCTTCCATCAGAACGCCCATCGTCTGTCCGTCGAGTGGGCCAGGATCGAACCTCATGAAGGCCAGTGGGACTATAACGAGGTGATGCATTATCGCCGCGTATTGCAGTCCCTGCGCGAGCGGGGCATGAAGACCATGGTGACCATCTGGCACTTTACGCTGCCCAAATGGTTCGCCGCCCGCGGCGGCTGGGAATGCCGCGGTTCCGTGGCTTTGTTCCGCCGCTACGCCGAGTTCCTGGCGCGCGAATTGGGCGACCTGGTCGATCTCTGGATAACCATCAATGAACCGACGGTCTATCTCGGTCAGTCCTACCAGATCGGCGGCTGGCCGCCGGGCAAGCGCAGCGCCTGGGCCATGCTCCGGGTCTACCGCCGCCTGACCCTGGCGCATCGCGCCGCCTATAAGGTCCTGCATCGGGTCCTGGACGGCCGTCGCCGCGCGGTGATGGTCGGCATCGCCCAGAACATCATCACCTTCGAGCCGTACCGCAAAGAGGCGCTGACCGATACGCTGTTCGTCTGGTTCGCCGACCGCCTGTTCAACCGGCAGTTCTACATCTGGACCGCCAACTGCCACGATTTCATCGGCCTCAATTATTATTTCCACTACCGGGTCAAATACCTGCCGAACCGGATGTCCCAGTTCTTCTATGAGGTCCATACCGAGAACCGCAGCGTCAGCGACCTGGGCTGGGAGATCAACCCCCAGGGCATTTTCGAGGCCATCATGGGATTGAACCGTTACAAGAAGCCCATCTATATCACCGAGCACGGGGTGGCCAACGGCGACGACAGCAAACGTCCGCGGCTCATCGTGGCCGCCCTGCTCGAGGTCTACCACGCCATCCGCGCCGGCGCCGACGTGCGCGGTTATTTCCATTGGTCGCTGCTGGACAATTTCGAGTGGGAAAAGGGCTTCGCCGGACGGTTCGGGCTCGTTGCCGTGGATTACCTGACCCAGAAGAGGACGCCGCGACGCAGCGCCTACGTCTACGACGAGATCTGCCGGGAGAACGGCATTCCGCATCACTTGTTGAAGTTCACCGGCCACGGGGTCCGCTGGTAGTCGCTCGGCATCCCTTTTGCTGACCTAAAACGGTCAGACAAAAGGAATGCCTCGCTAATAGGTTATTTATACGGCGGCTCGCGCGGCCGTTTTTTGATAAAAAAATCCCCGACAGTTCGTCGGGGGGGGGTTCAGGGCGCGGTCTCGAGTTGCCGGCGGTAGCGTTCCGCCGTGGCGCGGATCTCGGCCAGGAGTTGGTCCTTGCGCCACATGGGGACCTGCATGGTGCCCTGGCCGACGGACAGGCAGAGCGCCCGGGCGCGGCGATTGACGTCGCAGGGGATCTCCAGCCGTCGGATCTCGGCCAGCAGTTCGTCGGCGTCGGCGCTGCCGTCGTGGCCCAGGTAGACTTTGGGGTTCCATTTGGACCAGACGCAGGGCTGCGCCGCCGCGCTGTCAGCCTGGAGCCCGAGTTCCGCCGCCATCCGGGCGGCGTTCTCGTACGAGGCGTTCCTGACCTCCAGGAGCAGCTGGCCGCCGCTGCCATGGTTGGCGTGCAGCGAGATCTTCTCCGCCGCGGGATCATAGGCCAGCCAGTAATGCGACTTCTTGAGGCATTCGCGCAGCGCCGCGGCGCTGAGGGCCAGGTTGCCGACGATGACTTTGTCTAAAGAACTGTTCATGCTGATCTCCTTGGTCCGGAGGAAAAGGATCGCGGTGTCGGCCATGTTATCAGGCCGGCCGCGCCTGTCAACAAAGATCGCCCCCTAGAAGATGGGGGCGATGATCGAGGCGAACGGGGCGGGTACGAAGAAGAGCAAAAAGAAGTGCAGCAGGGTCAGCAGGAAGTAGACCCCGGCCACGGCGCACAGGCCCAGCCAGGCCAGGCGGTAGCTGCTGGCGAAACAGCTCAGGACCAGCGAGCAGACCGTGGCCATGGCCATCTTCACCAGGAAGAAGTACCAGGGCCCGACGGACAAGGCGAAGGCCATCAGCGGGTTCCACTCGTCGGCGCCCCGCCGGATGATCTCCAGCGTGGCGATGGCGTCGAAGGCGCCGGCGACGACCAGGAACAGGAAAACGACGCGGATAGTGCGCGGACGCGGCGGCGTCCGCGCCTGCCTGCCGGCAGGCAGGGACGGGCGGACGTTGGCGTGGCGCATGTTCTCCTCCTTTTATCCTTATTGAGAAAGGCCTGATTAAGCCGTAACAAGCCGGATATATACTGTCAAATTCAAGTATCGGCGCGCCGGACGGCTTTTTCGTGGTATAATTAATTCCTATGAAACTGACTTTTTTAGGCGCGGCCCAGGAGGTGACCGGCTCCTGCATCCTGATCGAGACCGCCCGCACCCGGGGCATGGTCGACTGCGGCCTGTTCCAGGGGGCTTCGATCGCCTATGACCGCAATCTGGAGCCGTTCGCCGTCGATCCCAAGACCATCGACGCCGTCATCCTGACCCATGCCCACATCGACCACATCGGGCGCTTCCCGAAATTGGTCAAGGAGGGTTTTGCCGGCCGGACCTTCGTGACCCATCCGACGCGCCAGCTGGCCAAGTACATGTGGATGGATGCCGAACACGTGATGAAGGACGACGCGCGGCGCTTCGGCCGGATCCCGCTCTACAACAAGGACGACCTCTGGCGCGCTTACGAACTGTTGCACGGCGTCGAGTACGGCACCACGGTCAAGGTCGCGGATGACTTCTCTTTCCATTTCCGCGACGCCGGCCACATCTTCGGCTCGGCCTTCGTCGAGATCGACGTCGAGGGCCGGCGCCTGGTCTGTTCCGGCGACGTCGGCAACGACAACGTGCCCATTCTGCGCCAGACCGAACCGATGGACCCGGCCGACATCGTGATCATGGAGTCGACCTACGGCGACCGGGTGCACGAAGACCTGGTGACCAGGACCCAGATGCTGAAGCAGGCGCTGACCGACACCATCAAGCGCAAGGGCGTGCTGATGGTCCCGGCTTTTTCCCTGGAGCGCACCCAGGAGATCCTGTACGAGCTGAACGAGATGGTCGAGGGCCGGCAAGTGCCGCGCGTGCCCATTTTCCTGGACAGCCCGCTGGCCATCAAGGTCCTGCCGATCTACAAGAAGTTCCCCGAGTATTACGACCGCCAGGCCCGGGAACTGGCGAAACGCGACGATTTCTTCGATTTTCCCGGCCTGAAGATCACGCGGAAGCCGGAGGAGTCCCGGGGCATCGCCCTGGTCCCGCCGCCCAAGGTCATCATCGCCGGGAGCGGCATGATGCACGGCGGCCGGATCATGCACCACCTCGTGGATTATCTGAACGACCCGAACAATATCCTGCTGGTCGTCGGTTTCCAGGCGGCCGGCACCATCGGCCGCGCGGTGCTTGAGGGCGCCAACCGCGTGCATATCGACCACGAGGAGATCCTGGTCAAGGCCAGGGTCGAGGCCATCGGCGGCTATTCGGCCCACGGCGACCAGCTCAAGCTCCTGAAGTGGCTGGTCAGCGGCAAGACCAAACCGCGGCAGGTCTTCCTCGACCACGGCGAGGTCGGCGCCATGGAGGTCCTGGCCGGACATATCCGCCAGGGCAAAGGCATCGAGACCGTCCTGCCCCAATTGGGGGTGACGTACGAGGTGTAAGGATAAGCGCGTCAGGCCGGCCGATATTGAACCCTCCGATCGCGACCGGAGGGGTTGACACCGGCCGGATTTCTGCTACGGTCGTGATGTCCTCGTTACCAGGAGGTTATCATGGCATCGGAGATAGACTTTGCCAGCCTGGAGATCTTTTGCAGGAATATCGAATGCGGCGATCCCGTCCCCAACGCCAACGGCGCCCGGACCAGGCGGCGGATGAATTTCATCAAGGAGGACACGGGATTATTCGTCCCGCGTTACGGCCACTATCGTTGCCCGGTTTGCGGCGACTGGCGGGATATCGACACCGCAGGCCGGGATTGCTGAAGCGCGGTTCCGGTCCGGATCGTTCCTTCTCAGACGCGACCAGTCCGTCGCGTTTTTTGTTTATGATGCCGCCAGGCCGATCAAGCGCGGATTGACACCGCCGGCCCGGCTTGGTATCGTTGAACTTCAAATTGAACACGGGCCTGTCCCAGGCACCCCCTATATGCTGCAAGCAGGGGGATTTTGCGCGTATGCTCGCTTGGATATCCTGCTACCCAATATGGACTACAAACTATCGACTAAACTCAAGCCGGCGGGAGATCAACCCCAGGCCATCGCCAAACTGACCGAAGGAATCAGGGCCGGTTCGCGTTACCAGACGCTGCTGGGCGTCACCGGTTCGGGCAAGACCTTCACCATGGCCAACGTCATCCGCGACGTCGGCCGGACGACGCTGGTCATCGCCCACAACAAGACCCTGGCCGCCCAGCTCTGCAACGAGTTCCGCGAGTTCTTCCCCAAGAACGCCGTGGAATATTTCGTTTCCTATTACGACTACTACCAGCCCGAGGCTTACCTCCCGACCTCCGACACTTATATCGAAAAGGAAGCGATGATCAACCAGGAGATCGACCGCCTGCGGCACGCCGCCACCCAGGCTATGCTGACCCGGCGCGACGTCATTATCGTCGCTTCGGTCTCCTGCATCTACGGCCTGGGCGCGCCGGAGGCCTACGAGAAGATGCACCTGCGCCTCCGGGTCGGTCAGGAAATGGGCCGGAGCGAGCTGCTGCGGCACCTGGTCCAGACGCAGTTCGAGCGGACCACGGCGGAACTCAAGCGCGGCTCCTTCCGTTCGCGCGGCGACATCGTCGAGATCATGCCGGCCGGCGAGGAGGTCATCATCCGCGTCGAGCTGGCCCGCGGCCGCATCGCCGCCATTTTGCATATCGATCCGGTGACCCGCAAGGTCCGTTCCAGGGATGGCGAGGCCTGGATCTTTCCGGCCAAGCATTTCATCACGCCCGGACCGGAGCGGGAGCGGGCCGCCGTCGCCATTCGCGCCGAACTCAAGGAGCAGCTCGATAAATTCGTCAAGGAGGGCAAACTGCTCGAGGCCGAGCGCCTGGAGCGCCGGACGAATTTCGACCTGGTCATGCTGGAGGAGGTCGGTTACTGCCACGGGATCGAGAACTATTCCAGGCATCTGTCCGGTCGCGCGGCGGGGGAGCCGCCGGAAACGCTGCTGAACTACTTCCCCAAAGACTTTCTGGTGTTCATCGACGAGTCGCACGTGACCGTGCCGCAGATCCAGGGCATGTTCCACGGCGACCTGGCCCGCAAGAAGAACCTGATCGAGTACGGCTTCCGCCTGCCGTCGGCCAGCGACAACCGGCCGCTGAAGTTCGAGGAGTTCGAGTCCCGCGTGCCGCAGACCGTCTACGTCTCGGCCACGCCCGGACCGCACGAGCACCGCGTCTCGGATCAGGTGGTCGAGCAGGTCATCCGGCCGACCGGCCTGGTCGATCCCAAGATAACCGTGCTGCCGGTGACGGAGAAAGACGGCCGTCCGGGCCAGATCGACGACCTCATCGTTCGGGCGGCGGAGCGGGCCGCGGCCAAGGAGCGGGTGCTGGTCACCACTTTGACCAAAAAAATGGCCGAGGACCTGACCGACTACCTCAAGGACAAGGGCGTCAAGGTCAATTATCTGCACAGCGACATCGTCACCATCGACCGCATCAAGGTCCTGAGCGATTTCCGCCGCGGCGGCTGTGATGTCCTGGTCGGCGTGAACCTGTTGCGGGAGGGCTTGGACCTGCCGGAAGTGACGCTGGTCGCCATCCTCGACGCCGACAAGGAGGGTTTCTTGCGCAGCGAGACCTCGCTCATCCAGACCATCGGCCGCGCCGCCCGCAACGTCAAAGGCGAGGTCGTGCTCTACGCCGACGAGATCACCGGTTCGATGCGCCGGGCCATCGACGAGACCAACCGCCGCCGGGAGAAGCAGCTGGCCTATAACACCGAGCACGGGATCACGCCCCGGACCATCAAGAAAGCGATCAAGGACATCATGGGCATGATGGGCGGGACCGAGGAAAAGCGCGCCCGGCAGCTCCTGGCGCTGGAAGCCGCGCCGGAGGACCGGCCGGCAGAGGAGGTCATTGCCGAAAAAGAGGCGCAAATGGTCCAGGCGGCAAGGGATCTTGAATTTGAACTCGCGGCACTGTTGCGCGACGAAATAAAAATTTTGAAGAAAGCGCGGAATTCGCCCCGACATCCGACGG
>CAYPMU010000040.1:0-7855 GCA_964411975.1 uncultured Gammaproteobacteria bacterium
AGACCGGGGCGTGCGGCTGCCGCCGCGCCGCATCGGCCGCGGTCCGCGCATCGGCGTTGCTTACGCCGGGGCCTGGGCGGCCAAACCCTACCGTTTCTTCATCAAGAACGCTTATGCCGTTCAAAGACCGCCGGGACGCCGCCCGTCTCCTGGCCGAAAAGCTTGAGGATTACCGCGGCCGGCCGGACGTCACCGTCGTCGCCTTGCCGCGCGGCGGCGTGGTCTTGGGGCGCGTCGTGGCCGATTTTTTGGGCGCGCCGCTCGATCTGGTCGTGCCGCGCAAGATCGGCGCGCCGGGCAACGCGGAATACGCCATCGGCGCGATCACCGAAGAAGGGGACGCCGTCTGGAACGAGTCCGAGCGGGCCGGCACCGGCGAGGATTACCTGGAAAAAGAAGTGGCCCGGCCGCGGGCCGAGGCCCGGCGGCGTCTGGGGCTTTATCGGGCCGGCTTGCCGCCGCGGCAGCTGACCGGCCGGACGGTCATCATCGTCGACGACGGCGTAGCCACCGGCCATACCCTGAGGGCGGCCATCAAGACGGTCCGGGCCGCCTCGCCGGCCAGGATCGTGGCCGCGGTGCCGGTGGCGCCGCGGGATTCGGCGGCGAGCCTGCGCGGCGAGGTCGATGAGCTGGTGATACTGGAAACGCCGCAGGTGTTCTGGGCCATCGGGTCGTTCTACGAGGAATTCGGTCAGGTCGAAGATGAAGAGGTCATTAGGCTGATGAACCGCGGACAATGACTATGAGAACATACCTATTACCCGACCCGTCGGCCGCGGAACTGGCGCTGCTCAAGCGGCTGTCCGGTTCGGCCGCTTTGTCGGCTTCATGGAAGACGTTCCCGTCCGGCGAGGACCACGTCCGCGTCGTTTCGGTCGAAGACCGGGTTTGCGTCGTCGGCCGGACGGCGCCTCCGGGGGACAATTTTTTCCGCACGGCGCTGCTGATCGACACGCTGCGCCGCTCCGGCGCGAAGACCGTCACTCTGGTACTGCCGTATTTCGCCTACGCCCGCCAGGACCGGGCGACCAGGGCCGGCGATCCGGTCACGGCGGCGACCGTCACCCGGGTCATGGCCGCCGTCGGCGCCGACCGCATCGTCACGCTCGACCTGCACAGCGTCCGCGTCAGCGAAGCCAGCCCGATCCCGGTCGACAGCGCCAGCGTCATCCCGGACATGGCCGCGAGATTGCGCGGGGAACTCGGCGGCGGGGGATCCACCGTCGTGTCGGCCGACCGCGGCGGTCGGGAGCGGGCCGAGCGTTTCGCCGCCGCCTTGGGCCGGGGATCACGGACGGTCTGGATCGAAAAGGAACGCGATGAACGCGGCCGGGTTGCGGCCAAACGCCTGGTCGGTCGACTGGCCGGGACCGCGGCCGTGATCGTCGACGACATCCTGGACACCGGCGGCACGGTCGGCGCAGCGGCGCGACTGCTGCGGGAACAGGGCTGCCGCGATCTTTTCTTGTGCGTCGTGCATCCCGTCTTTTCGTCCCAGGCACTGGCCCTGGTCAGGAAGATCGATTTCAAAAAGATCATCGTCTCCGACGCTTTGCCGATGCCGGCCGGGCTGCGCCGCTGGCGCCGGGTCGAGACGGTCAGTTCGCTGTCGCGTTTGGCCGAGGCGGTCCTGAAATAGGGCGGCAGGGGAAGGGGCCGGTAAATAACAAACCCGGCGTGGATCGCCGGGTTTTGCGTCGCGTTAGAACTTCCAGCCGCAATGGTCCTCGAGCACCTTGCGGGCGTACTCGAACAGCTTGAGTTCGCGGGCCGCGGCCTCGTCGACCAGCCGGGTGTTGGGGAAAGCCCCGCCCGGATGATAGCCGATGCCCGGGTAGCCGCCGTGGATGGACGCCCGGTAGTGGACCGTCACGACCTGCAGGTCCCGGGCGGGCAGGATGCTCTGGGTGACGGCGGCCGGGCGGTCGTCGTCGATGTCGATGGCGATCCCGGTCTGGGCGCGGACGATCCGCCGCAGGGATTCCTGGAGCGATTCGCCGTATTCCGCCGGACCGCCCGGCAGGTGCCACAGGCCGCGCCGCGGCTCTTCCTGACGGCAGACCAGGGCGATGCGACCGAGGCCGTCCCGGACCAGTCCGGCCACGGCCAGTTCGATGCGATATCTCCCGCTTTGCATGCTGCCTCCTTTGTAACGCTCTCGGTAAAGAACGCTATAGATTAGTTTTTTTCGGCTCAGTTGTCAAGCGTGCTTGGTTGACAAATGGGCGTATTTGACGTATGTTCGTCGACTGAGACGGCAGTTCGTTTTACCGTCCGCCAGAACTTTGACAATCCCATTACCTTATTTTGGAGGGGCCCATGATCACCGTCATGACGCTTGTTTCAGTCGCGGTCGCCAGCGGCGCCGTTCCTGGCGCGCAGTTGTCAGATGTGACGGCCGCCGCGGCCAGGACCGGGGACGAGATCCAGACCGTCGCCTGCGGAGATACCTGGACGACCCTGCCCGACGGCACGCGCTGGACGTACCTCGGATACGAGTCCGCGTCCGAAGGCGTCTGCCGGGTCGACCCGGCGCCGGCCACGCGGCTGCCGCCGGAACCGGATTCCTACGAGTATCTGGTCGCCAAGGAGGACGTAAAGGAGGCCAAGGCCGCAGGCAAGAACGTCTTCGAATACCTGTTCGAGGACCAGGCCGGCAACGTCTCCCGTTTCAACCGGCTCGACCCGAAGTTCGTCCGGGCCGGCCGCAAGATCCGCGTGCCGCTGCTGCCGGAGGGACAGACCGAGTACACGCCCCTGCCGGCCGTCTACGCGCCGGCCTTGGAACAGCCGAAGTACGTCCTGGTCGACCTGAAGCGGCAGTTCCTCGGCCTTTATGAATGCGGCCATCTGGCCGCGTCGTATCCGATCAGTTCGGGCACTAGCGTCCGCGGTCCGAAAGGCGAGAATTTCCGCACGCCGACCGGCGACTACCGGGTGAAGGCCAAGAACAAGGACGCCAAGTCCTCGAAGTACCCGGAACCGCACGGCGGCGCGCCCATGCCTTACGCCGTCAGCTTCAAGTGGCCGGGTTACTGGATGCACGGCGGCGATCTGGTCGGTTATCCGGCCTCGCACGGCTGCATCCGCCAGCTCTATTCCGAAGCTCCCAAGGTCTTCGAATGGGCCCGGATCGGCACGCCGGTCCGGGTGGTCAGTTCGCTGGACTGAGTTCTTCTCGACCGCCCCGCAACATTGCGGGGCGGTTTTTCATTCGGCCGCGTCTGGATTAATCCGCCGTCAGGGTCTATAATGCGCACATAAACAGAGGTTATTATGAAGATCATACCTTTCTTAAAGATCGCCTTGCGGGACATGAAGCGGGTCGGCGCCGTCATGCCCAGTTCGAAATACGCCGTTCGCCGGATCACCCGGTCGCTGCCCGCGAACCTGGAGAACGTTCTGGAGTATGGTCCGGGTGACGGCGCGGTGACCAGGGCCATCCTGGCCAAGATGCCGGCTTCCGGCCGGATCCTGGCCATCGAGACCAATCACGATTTCGTGGAATGCCTGAACGGCTTGGGCGAACCCCGTCTTAAAGTGGTCCACGGGCAGGCGCAGCAGGCCGTAGACCTCGCCCGCGAACAGGGCCAGACGGGTTTTGACCTGATCGTCTCCGGCATCCCTTTTAGCATGCTGCCGCATGCCGTCCGTCAGGATCTGGTTTCCATGACCCACGATCTGTTGAAGCCCGGCGGCACCTTTCTGGTCTACCAGACGTCGCCGTTGATGGCCCGTTATCTTAAAAAGCATTTTCGGGTCCGGATCCAGATCGAGCCCTTGAACGTCCCGCCCTATTTCATCATGAGGGCGGTCCGGCGCGATTGAGCGCGACATTATGTCCCGCCGGCCGCGATCAGCGCCAACAGGGAGCGGGTTCAGCCGGGAGGTGTACGCGGCCGTGGCCGATATTCCCGCGGGAGAGATGCGGACCTACAAGCAGATCGCGGCGGCGGCCGGACGTCCCCGCGCCTGGCGGGCCGTCGGAAACATCCTGAACCGCAATCATGATCCCGGCGTGCCCTGTCACCGCGTGATCCGGTCCGACGGCCGTACCGGCGGTTATAACCGCGGCAGTCGTCGGAAGGCGGAATTGCTGCGGCGCGAAGCCGCGGCCCGTCGGAGCGGCGTTCCCATATGATCAAACATTTGTCCATCCGCGCGTACGGCCGCGTCCAGGGGGTGTTCTACCGCCTGGCGGCCAAGGACGCGGCTTTATCCCTGGGACTGTCCGGGATCGCCCGGAACGAGGCGGACGGCGGCGTACTCATCGAAGTGGAAGGCGAAGAGGCGCCGTTGGCGCGTTTCATCGAGTGGTGCCGCCGCGGTCCGGAACAGTCCACGGTCAGGTCTTTGGATGTCCAAGAAGGCGCGGTCGCGGGCCTGAAGGGTTTTTTGGTCCGCTGAACCGCCACATGCCGATTTTATGAGTGACAAACTACGTGGTATCATTATCATATGCGCGGTCAGCGCGGCCTTGGCGGGCGCGGCCGCCGTCCTCATCATTTTTAAGCCGGTCCCGCGACAGGCCGTGTTCCCCGCCGGCTCCGGAAATATGCGCATTCAAAGTCCGGAATTCGAGCAGAACGGCGCCATCCCCGCCAAGTTCACTTGCGACGGTCAGGACGTCAGCCCCCGGCTGGATATTTCCGGGGTTCCTGAAGCCGCCGCCAGCCTGGTTTTGGTCATGGATGACCCGGACGCCCCGATGGGCGACTGGGTCCATTGGCTGGTCTGGAACATGCCGCCCCGGACCACGGAGATAGCCGAAGGCGCCGCGCCGCCGGGCGCCGTCGAGGGTGTCACCAGTTTCGGCAAGGGCGGCTATGGCGGACCGTGTCCGCCGTCCGGACGTCATCGTTATTTCTTCAAGTTATACGCCCTCGACCAGACGCTGGCGCTGGGCCCGGACGCCGGAGCCGCCCAGCTGGAAGCGGCGATGAACGGGCATATCCTCGATCAGGCCGGATTGGTCGGCGTATATGCCCGGGCGAGATAGCACGGGAAGACCATGAAGATTAGATCGTTCGTTGCCATCGAATTGTCGGAAGATACGCGGCAAGCCTGCCGGGAGCACGCGCGCCGGCTGGCCGCGGCCTGGCCGGCCGCCCGTTGGACCAGGCCGGAGGATCTGCACCTGACCGTTTGTTTCTTGGGCGGCGTCGAAGAGGCGCGGTTGTCCGGGCTGGAGGCCGCTCTCGCCGCCGCGGCCGATTCGGCCCGGTCGTTCGGTCTGTCGCCGGCCGGGATAGAGTTGGCGCCGCCGGGCCGCCGCCCGCCGACCATGATCTGGGCGTCGATGAACGGGAGCGAGGGCTTTGAGCGGCTGGCCGTTGCCGTGCGTCGGGCGGCCGCGCCTTTCGCTCCGGAGATGCCGGCGGCCAAGGCCGTCTTGCCCCACGTCACGTTGGCCAGATTCGGCCGCGGGGCTGCGGCGTCGGGAGGGGAACGGCCAAAACAGCCGCCGCGCCGGCCGCGACCGTTCACCGTGACCGGTTTCACCTTGTTCGGATCGCGCCTGGAACGTTCCGGACCGGCCTATCAAGCCTTGAAAAAATACGTCATTAAGCAGGTTTAAACCTCTTTTTATGGATCTCATTTTAAACAACGACTGGCTCCTGATCGCTTCGGTCGTCTGGGTCCTGCCCTGGAAAGGCCTGGCCCTGTGGCGCGCCGCGCGCAAGGATTCGAAGATCTGGTTCATCGCCTTGCTGGTGATCAACACTTTCGCTCTGTTGGAGATCGTTTACGTTTTCTTCGGCGACAAGCTGACCGATAAGTACCGCCGCTGGCGGTCGGCCGCCCCCAAGAAGGAAGCCGCCGGTCCCGCGCAAAAATGACCGACAGCCTCAAGCCGGCCGCGTCCGGCGCCGTCCGAGTTATGAAGGATTTCCACGCCCAGGAGGCCGAGGCCGTATTGAAGATGTTCCAGACCGATCCGGAGCACGGCTTAAGCGCGGCCGAGGCCGCGGAGCGGCTGGTGAAATACGGCCGCAACGAGCTGTTGAAGGAAGAACAGCCGTCGGTCCTGTGGCTGTTCTTCAAGCAGTTCCACAACGGCCTGACCTACATCCTTCTCGCCGCGGCGCTGTTGTCGCTGTATGTCGGCCACGCCAACGACGCCGTGGCCATTTTAATCGTCGTCCTGTTCAATACGATCTTCAGTTTCGTCCAGGAACGGCGGGCCGAGAGCGCCATCGCCAAGCTCAGCGACCTGGTGGTACAGGAGTCTTCGGTGGTGCGCGGCGGCGAGGTCTTGCGGGTGACGGCGGCCACGTTGGTGCCCGGGGACGTGATCATACTGCACGAGGGCGACCGGGTGACCGCCGATGCCCGGCTGTTCCACTGCAAGGACCTGCGGGCGGACCAGTCATCGCTGACCGGAGAATCTTTGCCGGTGATCAAGCTGACGCCGCCCCTATCGGCGGCCACGGTGCTGCCGGAGCGCAAGAACATGGTCTGGGCCGGGACCACGGTCACCGCCGGTTCCGGCCGGGCCGTCGTCATCGAGACCGGGAACAGGACGGCCTTCGGGCAGATCGCCGTTTCCTTGGGAGAGATCCGCCGTCAGCGCGCCCCGTTCGAGGCCCGCATCGACCGTCTCGGCTGGAGCCTGGGCGTCCTGTCCGTGGTCTTGTCGGCCGTCATCCTGCTGGTGGGTTGGCGGATCGGTTTCAGCCTGGTCGAGATGTTCTTTTATACCATCGCCATCGCCGTATCGGTCATACCGGAAGGCCTGCCGGCGGTGCTGGCCGTGGTCCTGGCGATCGGCGTCCAGCGCATGGCGCGGAAAAAAGCCATCATCCGCCACATCCCTTCGGTGGAGACCCTGGGCGTGGCCGACGTCATCTGCACCGACAAGACCGGTACGCTGACCGAGAACAAGATGACCGTGCGCCAGCTGGTGCTGGCGGAGCACGAGCTGGCCGTCAGCGGCGACGGCTGGGAGCCCAAAGGAGATTTTCAGGCCGCCGGCCGCCACGTGCTGCCGCTGGAGATACCGGAAGCGTCGTTGCTGCTTAAGGCCGCGGCGATCTGCAATGACGCCGCCTTGGAAAGGCGCGACGGCCGGGCGGGGATCGTCGGCGATCCAACGGAGGGGGCGATGGCCGTGTTGGCGGCAAAAGCCGGCCTGGACAAGCACCGTCTGGAGAGCGAATACAGGGAGATCGACGAATTGCCGTTCAGTTCGGAAAGGCGCTATCGCGCCTCGCTCGTGCAGCGGACCGACCTGGAAGGCCGGCGGTCGGCCGAAGTGTTCGTCATCGGCGCTTACGAGGCGGTCATCGCCGCCAGCGATAAGGTCATGGCCAAAGGCAAGGCGGTGCGGCTGGACGCGGCCCGTCTGGGCCGGTTCGACGCGGCCAACGAGGTCCTGGCCGGGAGAGCGATGCGCATCCTGGCCGTGGCCGTGAAGACCGTTCATTTGGACAAGGGCGCCGTCGGCGAGGGCGATATCGCCGGCCTGACCCTGTTGGGCCTGACGGGGATGATCGACCCGCCGCGCCCGGGGGTCGCCGAAGCCATCGCCCGCTGCCGCGGCGCCGGCATCCGCGTGATCATGATCACCGGCGACCATAAATCCACGGCCGTGGCCATCGCCAGGGAGATCGGCTTGCTGACCGGCGCCAAGACCGAAGGCGTCCATACCGAGGCCGAGATAGCCGAAATGAGCGAGGAGGAGTTCGTCAGGAAATTGCGCCATGCCGCCGTCTTCGCCCGCATTTCGCCGATCACCAAATTGCGGATCGTCAGCGGGCTGCAGAAACTGGGACACACCGTGGCCATGACCGGCGACGGCGTCAACGACGCCCCGGCGCTCAAGCAGGCGGCCATCGGCGTGGCCATGGGC
>CAYPMU010000041.1:0-7840 GCA_964411975.1 uncultured Gammaproteobacteria bacterium
TCGGCGAGCCGCACATCGACGTCAAGAAGCTGGCGCCGGGAAATCCCGTGGTCTTTACCGCCGCCGTCGCCGTCGTGCCGAAAGTGCTGTCGCTGCCCGAACTCAAAAAGGTCCGGATCAAGGCCAAGAAACCGGTGATCAAGGACGAGGAGGTCGAGTCTTCGATCAAGGAACTGCGCAAAATGCGGACCAAGGAGGACTTGTCGGCCCGCGAGGTGCGCGTTTCGGACAAGGTCGTACTGGACATGAACATGTCGCTCGAGGGCGTGCCGCTCGAAGGCGGCCAAGCCCGCGAGCACGGCATCTATCTCGACGAGGAATATTACATCCCCGGCATGCGCGAGGCACTTCTGGGATTGAAAGCCGGCGAGCAGAAGAAGTTCAAACTGAAATTTCCGGCCGAGCACTACCAGAAGAACATCGCCGGACGGGACGTCGATTTCGCCGTGACCGTCAAAGGCGTCTATGAACTCACCCTGCCGGAACTGAACGATGATTTCGCCAAGGGTCTGGGCCAGGAGAATATGGCGAAACTTCGCGAGATACTGCGAAAAAATCTCGAGGAAGAGGCGGAAGAAAAAGAACGCCACCGTCTGGAGAACGAGGTCCTCGAAAAGATCGTCGAGAAGTCAAAATTCGAGGAACTGCCGGAAAAGATCGTTGACCAGGAGGTCGAACGGATGATCCATGAGTTGAAGCACGGCGTCGCCGAACGCGGCCTGGAATTCGACGCTTACCTGAAGAACATCAAGAAGTCCGTCGACGAGCTGAAACTGGAGTTCGCGCCGCGCGCCGTCAGCCGGGTCAAGACCGCCCTGGTCATCCGGGAGATCGGCGACAAGGAGAACATCCGGGTCGACGACAAAGACATCCTGGCGGAGACCCAGAAACTCCTGAACGCCTATTCCACCGACGCTGAGACTCAGGACCGCATCCGCTCCGACGAATACCAGGATTATCTCCAGGCCACCCTGCGCAACAAGAAGATCGTCGAATTCATCAAAAAAGAGACCGTCGAGGAAGCGTCCTGACCGGCCCTCGGGACGCCGCTGGCTTATGAAACTTGGCGCCCACATCTCCGCCGCCGGCGGACTGCATCTGGTGCCGGTCCGGGCCGCCGAGCTCGGTTTGGAAACTTTTCAATTTTTCAGCCGGTCGCCGCAGGGCGGACGCGCGCCGGATCTGAGCGATGGACAAATAGCTTCATTCCGCGCCGCCTGCGAACGCGGCGCTTTCGCCGTCTACTACGTGCACGCCCCCTATGTCATCAACCTGGCCTCGGCCGATGACCGGATCAGGACCAATTCCGTGGAAATGCTGTCCGCGGAACTGCGACGCTGTTCGGCGCTGGGCGTCACCGCCATGATGACCCACTTGGGCAGCTCGGCCGGGATGGAACGCTGCCAGGGCGTTGAGCTGGCCGGCGCCGCCTTAAAAAAGATCATGTCCGGCCACCAGGGAACGACCAGATTTCTGGTCGAATCAGCCGCCGGAGCCGGCCATATCCTGGGCGCAGATTTCCGGGAGATCCGGGAGATATTGGATCTGACGGGGGACGAACGCCTGGGGGTCTGTCTGGATACGGCCCATGCTTTCGCCTCGGGTTATGACCTGAGGACGGCCGCGGCGGTCGCGGGAACTTTGGACGCCTTCGACCGCGAGATCGGACTGGACCGCCTGACGGTGGTCCATTTCAACGATTCCAAGGTCGGTCTGGGGGCTCGCCGCGACCGGCATGAGCATCTCGGCGACGGCCAGATCGGCCGGGACGGTCTCCGCGCCCTGTTGAACGAAGCCCGGTTGAAGGATATCGACCTGATCCTGGAAACGCCGAATGACGACGTCGGGCGGAGAAAGGACGTTAAATTTCTTCGGGATCGGCGCCGTTGAACCTTATGCCATACCAGACCATCATCGTTAAGGTCAGGGCCGGAGCCAGGACACGCGATATCAGCTTCGGTCCCGACGCCTGCACGGGCTGCCTGCATTCGACGGTGGCAGCACGGGGCCTGACGGCATATATAGGATAAAGACCCCGCGGCCGCCGGAACACAACAAAGCTAACGAGGATGTCGCGGAGATACTGGCTGAGTACTTCGATGTTCCCAAAAGCCAGGTCGAGCTGATCAGCGGCCAAACCAGCAATTTGAAGAAGTTCCGCGTCAATAAATAAAGGTCCCTTATCCGTCTGATAAGGGATCTTTATTATATCTTAGCCAATTATATCGATTCAGCGGCGATCTCTCATCGCTTTTTAATGACCGGATCGTAACCGCCTTTGCTCCAGGGATTGCAGCGCAATATTCTCCACGATCCCATCCACAACCCGCGAATTATCCCGAACTCATCAACAGCCTGGTGGGTATATTCGGAACAAGTCGGCCGGAACTTACAGCAGCCGTAAGGGAAGAATATCCGGCACCACCCATGATCAGGGGAGAAGGTCCGCTGATACAGACGGATGGCCGCCAGTACGGCCCGTTTAGGCAGACCCAAGACCAGATCGAGCGGCAAGCTGGTCATAGTGATCTGAGAAGACCGGACCTCCCGAGAAGTTCCCGGACCATGCCGTCCAACTCCTGAAAAGGAACTTCGATCGCGCCCGGGCGGGCGATGAAGACCAGGTCGTAACCGGCCGTCGTCGCCGGCAAGTGTTTCCTGACTATCTCGCGCAACCGGCGTTTGAGCAGGTTGCGCCGCACGGCCCGTTTGGCGATCTTTACGCCGATAGCAAAACCGATCCGGCTCTCCGGCAGGCCGTTTTTGACGGCTTTGAGGCTCAAAAACCTGGAACTGAACTGGCGGCCGCCGCGAAAAAGCCTCGAGAAGTCTTTTTCCGCTAAAAGACGGTGTTTTTTGGGTAACATATTTCGCTTACAAAAAACCGTGCGTTCGACGATTCACCGGCAGACCTCCTCCGATCTCCACGGTTCGCGCACCTGCGCCGCCTTTCGCACGGTTTCTTCTATTTGGATCGGACCGTGAGACGCTTCCGGCCCTTGGCCCGGCGCCTCTTCAGGACGGTCCTGCTGGTATTCCGGCGCATGCGACTCCGAAAACCATGGACCTTGGCTCGCCGTCGTTTCTTGGGTTGGTATGTTCGCGTCGGCATAGACTATCCTTATTAGTTAGCGATAATCCGTTACTTTGCCACATCCTTCAGAAATTGACAACTGGCTTTCAGGCGGGGACGGAAGAGACCCGGATGATCGATGATTTCCGGCACGCGGCGAAAACCTTTTTGGTAATTACGGCAAGCACGCGGATGAGCGGAATACCGCTTATCTCAGCCAAAAAATGATCAAACATATCCGGCGTCACTCATTGGAAACAACACCCTTGCTTTTTTCAGGCAATCCATACACAATTCATGCACACAATATCAACATCAAGCAGGGTTTTCAAACTTGCCGGGGTGGTCTAAACTGACATTCGACGTTACAAAAAATTTTTCGTACTATCTTTTTTCTCTTTTATGACCAATCACGAACTCTGGCAGGCGGTACTCGGTGAACTGGAATTGAACCTGAGCAAGGCGAATTTCACCACCTGGTTCAAGAATACTTTTATCGCCTCCTGCGAGGAAAGCCGTGTGGTCATCAGCGTGCCGAACACATTCACCAAGGCGTGGTTGGAGAAGAAATATAACCCCGCCATCCTGAAGTCGCTGCAATGCGTCAGCGCCACCAAGGTCCGCGAGATCATCTACAAGGTCGATGTCCGTCCGCCGATGAAACAGGTCGTGCAGGAAGCCGTGGAAGAGGCCGGCGGCGGCATGTCCGTGAACTCGCGGACCGACGTCCAGACCATCAGGCGCGAGGAACCGCAGACTTTGGTCAGAAAAGACGGCAGCAACGACAGCAAACTCAACCCGAAATACGTCTTTGAGACCTTCGTGGTCGGCAAGGGCAACGAGCTGGCCCATGCCGCGGCTGTCGCCGTCGCCGAGAATCTCGGCACGAAGTACAATCCGCTGTTCATCTACGGCGGCGTCGGTTTGGGCAAGACCCATTTGCTGCAGGCCATCGGCAACGCCGCGTTGAAAAGGAACCAGTCGGCCAAGGTCCTCTACGTCACCTGCGAAAAGTTCACCAACGAATTCATCCATGCCGTAAAGAGCGGCCGGGGCAAGGAATTCAAGGACACTTACCGCAACGTCGACCTGCTGCTGATCGATGATATCCAGTTCCTGACCGGCAAGGACGGCACCCAGGAGGAATTCTTCCATACTTTCAATACCCTGCACGAGGCCAATAAGCAGGTGGTCATGACCTCGGACCGCCCGCCGAAGCAGATACCGGCCCTGGAACACCGTCTGGTCTCCCGTTTCGAATGGGGCATGACCGCCGATATTTCCAGTCCGGATTTCGAGACCAGGATCGCCATCCTCGAGACCAAATGCAAGGAGCGGAACTATGACCTGGACCAGGAGATCGTCCGCTACATCGCCACGGTCATCCAGTCCAACGTCCGCGAATTGGAGGGCGCTCTGAACAAAGTCATCGCTTTCCATCAATTCAAGAACATCCGGCCGACTTTGGAGGGAACGAAGTCTTTACTGGCGAGTTTTGGGGCTCAACAGAGCAAAAAAAGCGTGACCCCGAAGCACATCGTCCAGACGGTCACGACTTATTTCGACGTTTCCGTACCCGATATCCTCGGCGCCTGCCGCGAAAAACGGCTGGCTTTCCCCCGCCAGATCATCATGTATCTCATGCGCGAGGAGATCGGATCGTCGTTCCCCAGCATCGGCCATGAGATCGGCGGCCGCGACCATACGACGGCCATGCACGCCTGCGACAAGATCCGCCGCGAACTGGACGAAAACCCCAAGTTGCGCCAGGACCTCGACCTGATCAAGCAGCGCATCTACAACACCTAGTGTTGGCAAACTGGGTATTATCCCGTGGATGACCTCAGGAGAAGTAGTGGGGCGACGGCGTCAAAAAAATGATAACCAGTGCATGGATCTCCGGCGTCCGGACCTTCTCTGCACACGATCCCCGGCGCTTTGCACAGGATCAAGGAAGACCGCGAATGATTTTTTCAGCAAGATTGCGCGGCGCCAGAAAGTTATCCGACCTGTCCACTTCCCTACCGTCATCACCGATAAATATATACCTCATCGGTAACGTAATGAAATTCTCTTGCACGCAAGAAAACCTGAACCAGGGATTGGCCATTGTCAGCCATATCGCCAATAAGAACGTCAACTTGCCGATACTGGGCAATGTGTTGATCAAGAGCGAGGACAAGGTCCTGCGCTTCATGGCCACCAACCTGGAAATAGCCGTGAATTGCGCCGTCCGGGGCAAGGTCGAAGAATCCGGCGAATTCACGGTCCCTTCAAGGCTTTTTTCGGATTACGTCTCGCTGTTGCCCAAGGAACGCGTCGATGTCACTCAGACCGACAACAGCGTCACGGTCTCCTGCGGCTCATATCAGACCAAGTTGAACGGCATCCCCGCTTCCGAGTTCCCTCTCATACCTTCCATCGACAAGAAATACCGTTTCAACGTCAAGGTCAGCGATTTCCGCAAAGCCGTCGGACAGGTGCTGTTCGCCGTCGCCCCCAACGAATCCCGGCCGGAGATCAGCGGCGTGATGTTCAGGTTCGCTCCGGCTTCCGGACAGGTCAACCTGATCCTGGCCGCGACCGACAGTTATCGCCTGGCCGAGAAGATCATTTCCGGCGTGGCCGAGCCGGAGGGACAGAACATCAAAGACCAGGTCACTTTGATCGTTCCGGCCAGGACCGTGGCCGAGATCGTCCGCATTCTCGGCGTTTTTCGCGACGAACTGAACGCCCGGGAGAATATCGAGATCGGCATCGGCGAGAGCCAGGTAGCCTTCGCCTACGACAATGTCGAGGTCATTTCCCGCACTATCGAGGGTAAGTATCCGGATTATCGGCAGCTGATACCCGATAATTTCCAGACCGAGGTGATATTGAGCAAGGATGAGCTCCAGCGCGCCGTGAAGACCACCAGTTTATTTTCCCGGACCGGATTGAATGACATCCATTTCGGCTTTAAAGCGGAGCGTACCGTGCATTTGAGCGCCATCAACTCCCAGACCGGCGAACATGCCGTCGACCTGGTGGGCACGGTCCAGGGAAAAGACAATGAAGTCACCGTTAATTTCAAATATTTCCTTGACGGCGTGAATAACGTGGAGAGCGACGCCGTGGCTTTGCAGCTGGTGGACGCCGTCAGTCCCTGCCTTATCCGCCCCAGCCGCGGCGGCAAGGTCGTTACCGAGGATTATCTCTATATCGTGATGCCGATCAGGCAATAACGGCGGACAAAGTGACCGAATGATCAGAAAATATCAGATCGCCCGGACGGTCAGGTCCGGGCGATTTTAGTTGATATCGTCTTGTATCGGCGACCGCGCCGTCACGGTATCACGTAGACCGTCATTTCCGATGTCCGGACGTCGCCGCTCACGAGTTCCGTCCGGACCGTCAGGTCGTAACGTCCGTTGCCCGACGGCCGTTCCCAGGTCATGGAAAAGTTGGGCAGGACCGGGTCGTTGACGCTGCCGATGTTGACTTCGGTCCGGTCGACGGCGTTGACCGCGGTCAACCTGAGATTGCGGATGCTTTTATGGTCGTCGATCCGGAAGATGACGCTGAAAGGGAAATCGCCAGGATACAGGTATTGGTAATTCCAGGGTCTGGTCCAGGATACGTTGAGCGGGCCGGCTTCGGCCGTCAGGTTTATGGTCAGCGAGGTCTTGGCGTTGTTGCCGGCGTCGTCATAAGCCGCGGCCGTCAGGACATGGAAACCCTTGCTGAAACGGTTAGGCACCGTCACTTGGCCGCTGAACGGCGAGTAATTGAACGACCCGATCAGTTCGTCGTCCAGCAGGTAGTCGACGCGGAAGACGCCGCGTTTGGCCTGGGCCGCCACCTGGACGGTCATGTTCCGGTCGCTGACGACCTCGTTATCGGCCGGCCGGAGGAAGCTGATGACGGGTTTGTTCTCCGGCACGTGGATGTCGTCGGTCTCGGTCGGCGGCGGCTGGAAAGTGAGTTTTTGCGCGGTGGCCCAGACGGTCACCGCCTCTTCCCAGAGCCTGAACTGCGGGTCATTCTCCGGGTGCTCGGGTACCGGTCCGCGCGGGTCGTCCTTGGAGCAGAAGAACAGGATGTCGTGAGGTACGCCGAAACCGCGTTCTTCGACCAGTTCCGGCGGGGTGTCGGCGGTGGCGATCTTGCCCGAGATCTTGTCGATCTTGACCAGTACCTGGGCGTTCTTGAAGCCGTCCAGCACCGGCTTGCCGGTCGTGACCGGCTGCGGCGCCGGGAAATTCTCGGCCGGCGTGCCGCTCAGGGCCTTGGCCATGAATTGGTTCCAGATCGGCGCCGCCACTTTGCTGCCGTCGGCCTTTTCTTTCATTTCCTTTTTCTGGGGATTGCCGACCCAGACGCCGGTCACCAGGGACGGCGTGTAGCCGACGGTCCAGACGTCGGTAAAGCCGTTGGTCGTGCCGGTCTTGGCCGCCACCGGCCGGTCGGGCAGGGTCAGGAAATTATGTTCGCCGAAAACATAGGACCGGGCGGCGTTGTCGGACAGGATGGAGTTGATCTGGCGGGCCGTTTCCTGGGACAAAACGCGTTTTTCCGGGACCGGATCAGAACCGTCGTAAAGTATCCGGCCTTCGTTGTCCTCCACCTTGAGCAGGGCCTTGGCCGGGCGGTACAAGCCTTCGCGGGGGAAGACCGAGAAGGCCGAGATGTGTTCGAAAGGCTTGACGTCGCCACCGCCCAGCACCAGGGACAGGCCGAACCGGCTGCGGTCGCCGAAGGTCGAGTAACCCAGCTTCTGCGAGGCGA
>CAYPMU010000042.1:0-1916 GCA_964411975.1 uncultured Gammaproteobacteria bacterium
GGCGCCCGTGCCGCACCGCGGCAAGCGCAACGAACCGGCCTTCGTGAGTTTCGTCGCCGCCGAGGTGGCCAAAATAAAACGTCTGCCGGTCGAAGAGGTCGAACGGCAGACGCTGAAGAATACGGCGGAGTTGTTCAGGCTGAAGATCTGACGGCACAGCCTCCCTCCGCCAAGGCTACGGGAGGCTTTCGTATAGAAATACCGCGGCGAAATATCGGAGGCTCTGAAATTACCGGCCCTCCTACGCCAAGGCTTCGGAGGGCTATCGCATCTATAAAGCCGCGGCATAGCCGCGGCTAAATATCGGAGAATAGGAAAAGGCGGCCCGACAAGGATGTCGGACCGCCTCTGTTAAGGTGGGACTGCTGCCGGAGGGGGCTACTTCTGGCTGAGGCTGGCGGCCACCGCGGCCAACTGCTCGGCTACGGACTTCTGCTCCGCCGGCTTGCGCTCCTTCTTGGCCTTCTTCGACGACTGGCTGCCGTCCGTCTTCCGGGCGTTCTGGGCCCGGACCTGCTTCAGGTGGAAGTTCTGGACGTTCTGAGGCTTCGTCTTGAACTCCTCGACGGACATGTTGGCCAGCTTGGCCGCGGCCTCGATGGTCGCCTCGGCGGTGAGGACCGCCTTGGTCTCCTTCTTGGCCTTGGTCTCGACCGCGACGGTCGCTTCGGCGGCGTCAGCCGCCTGGGCGTCCCTCTCGGTCTCGACCGGCAGGTCGTCGGTGGACTTCACGCCCATCACCGCGGAGATGAGGGTCTCGGCCATGGCCTCGTCGGTCATCTTGGCAGCCGGAGCCGCCTTGACGTCCTTCTTGGCCTCGACCTTGACCTCCACCGGGGCGGCGGCCGGCTTGGTGCTGACGGGCTGAGCCGCCGGCTCCTGCTTGGCTTTGCCGCTCCGACGCTCGATGATCTCGAGCGCCCGCTCGTAGGCCTGGTTCAGGGTGTTGAAGAAGCCTTCGGCGTTCTTGCGAACGACGACCGGCGCCTTCTCCTTGCCCCCGAACGCCTGGAGCACCTTGTCCGGATGGACGGCCTGGGCCTTCTGCCGGTACGCCTTCTTGATCTCGTCGGCCGTCGCGCGCTCCGACACCCCGAGGATGTCGTAGACGTTCCGGTAGGACGAGATCAGCTCGACGTCGGCATCGGTCCGGGCCAGCGCCACGCCGGTCCGGTTCTTCGCCGTCAACAGGACGACGAAGGCCAGGTCCCTGAGGGTCGCCTCGCCGATGATCTCGGCCATCTTCACCAGACCCTTCTCCGACGACCGGGCCTCCTGGGGCAGCGGCAGGGCGAAGGACACGGTCCCGCGCTCCCGCAGCATGCAAGGGGTCGGCTGTCCGACGATGATGTTCACGCCGTTGTCGGGGAACACCACCTGCCCGCGGTCGCGCGCCATGATC
The DNA here is from genome assembly GCA_964411975.1 of uncultured Gammaproteobacteria bacterium. Classification (GTDB taxonomy): domain Bacteria; phylum Patescibacteriota; class Patescibacteriia; order SG8-24; family SG8-24; genus CAYPMU01. Next base: position 1,403 of record CAYPMU010000042.1, read on the forward strand.
CGGCCCTTGTTCTGGAAGAACGTGAGCTCGCGGACCAGGACCCGACGCAGGTCGGAGGTCGGCACCCACTCCCGGGGGGAGAGGGTGTAGGGGAGGGTGGGACGGGCCAGGCCGACCTTGCCGTTGCCGACGACGCGGACGTCGCACTGGTAGGCGACGCCGGCCTTGGGCTGGAAGCGGCGGGTGGCCGGGTAGATCACCAGGCCGTCGCCCATGTAGCAGACCGGACGGGCCCCGTCGCCGAAATCCTTCTCGGCGAAGATGACCTCGATCTGCTCGTTCTTGGCGTTGACGGCCGGGCGGCCGTTGCGGTTCTGGTTCTGGCGGTTCTGACGGTTCTGCTGGTTCTGGTTCTTCATCTCTCTCTCCTCAAGGCGCTTGATGCGCCGGTGTGTCCGCCTGGGCGGAGTGTTCGCGCTTTCGGCACGATGCCTACGGCGATGAGCCCGGTCCTTTCGGTCACCATGACCGGTCAGACCTGAACGAACTGCCGTTGCCGACAGTTATTTTCGCG
>CAYPMU010000042.1:1926-7704 GCA_964411975.1 uncultured Gammaproteobacteria bacterium
GTTATTTGCCTCCTTTCTTCGGTAGCAGGTTGTAAAGAACATGACTGACAAATATAGCATAAAATAGCCTAACTGTCAAGCATCTTTGACAACCTGGATGATTGACAGGATAAGCGTATTTTGATAGCCTGAAGACAAGTCTATAAGTATATCTTTTGTATATCCGACCTATGCCGAGGTCATCCGAACGGCAGTCGCAGCCGGAGAACCGCGGCTCGTCATCCGGCCAGATAGGCCAGATCGAGCAGCAGATCCAGGCCATCATCAATTCCAGCGCCGTGGTCCAGGAAGATCCGGCGGAAATGCTCAATACGGTCTGGGGCAGCGCTGAATTCGCCGCGCTGGAGCCGGAAGAGCAGGCCGAATTGCGGGCCAGGTACGGCGCCGCCCAGGGCGGGGAAGCCGGACCGTCCGAACCGGAAAAGGACAGGCCAGCCGCTCCGGAGAGAACGGAAAAAAAGGAGAGCCGCGGCGGACGGCCCAAAACCTGGGTTTTCGATAATTACGTCCTGAAACAGGACCCGGAAACGGGAGCCTTTTTGATATTCGAGAACAAGTCCAAATACAACGAGAAACGCGGCATCTACCAGAAGAACCGCCAGCCGCGGCGCACGGCCATCAGCCTGCCGCCGGAACTGGCCGAACAGCTGCGGCGTCAGCCGGATGTCGGTCCTCAGGTGATCGAATTCTGCGAAAAACTGCGGCGCGAACTGGACATGGACGGCGCCTTGCCCATTCATTTCGATCGGCCCAAAAAGAAAGGCGGGGACCGCCTGCCCAAATGGACCCCGACCTTCGGCGGCAAGAGACAGGAGGAGCGTTTCATCGTCATCGCCGAGGAGAACCCGCCCGAAGCCGGCGACAAAAGCGCTGAAGTCGACCCTTCGCTGCTGCCGCCTTTCCTGAACGATTTGGCTCAGGAGTACTGGCGGACCTACGATCCCATCTACGAAGAGGAGAAGCGCGATAATCCGCGCATGTCCGGCAGGGATTTGAACGCCCGGGTACGGAGCCGGATCCCCGAGGACAAGTGGTATTTCAGCAAACGGCACAACGCCCGCTGGTCCGACTGGGAAGGCAATGCCCGGCAGCGGCTGCGCGAGGACATCATCACCGAAGAACTGGCCAAGCAGCGCTTCGTCGGCGCATCTGGGGCCGAAAGCGCGCCCGACGTCGCCGCTCCGGAAACGGCCGCCGCGGAGACGGCGCCGCCGGACGACGCGGAGTACGGAACGGCCGACGAGAGCGTGAATGAACCGGCGGCCGAGACCGCCTCCGAACAGCCGGCCGCGGCCGAAACCGCGCCGGAACCGGTCAGGGCGGAGGCCGCCGCGCCTCGGCCCGGGATCGCCGAACCGTCGCCTGAGCCGGAGAAGCCGGCCGCCCGGCCCGAAGCCCGCGAGGATCGCCGGGCCGAACGGCTGGACGAGCAGCTGCTCGACCTGAGCCAGCCCATCTTCCGGGACCTGCTGCCGGTGATCGGCAAATTCTATGAAGGCCGCGAGAAGGAGGACAAGCTGGCCATACTCAAGCACGTCACCAAATCCACGCTGGAGACCCTGAAGAACCGGTTCGAGCGTTCCCAGGACAAGGACGGGCTGCACAGCGTCCTGCGCCTCGACTTCGCCAAAAAATTGGCCGGCCAGGTCGCCAAAGAATTCACCCGCCAGGAAGCGGCCAGGAAATTCTTCGACGAGCATACTTTCTTCGACGAAAAGACCGTCGAGGTCCTGGACCGCAACAGCGTGGCTTTCGCCCTGGACAAGTCCGCCGGCGAGAACGAACCGGCCGTCCTGGAGTCGGTTGCCAGGCAGCTGGTCTTCGACGCCCTCTACGGCGGGGCCGGCGAGCGCGGCGATGACCCGGCCGGCGACGAGACCAGACTGGTCAAGCTGGTGGCCGAGACCTTGCGCCGGCTGAAGGACCAGCGGGCCGACATCGTTGATTTCGACGCCTCGACGCGGCGCCTGGCCATAACCGACCTGGAAGCCTTGAGGCGGATCATCCGGTCCAAAGCCAGGAGAGCCGAATAAATCATGAAATGGGAAAACCCGGCCGTCGCGGCCGGGTTTTTTGGCGCCCGATAAGGCCGGCGCACGGCGTTAAGGCGGGATTTTTCCGTTCTTCTTGACCTGAGCGCCCCGACCTTCTATAATAGTGGCGCTGTGATTTGCCCTGTGGGCAATTTTTTCTTGGGATGTGAAGTTTTTTTCCAGTAAAAATCCGTTGAAACCGGCCGGAGGATCGGAGCGGCAATACCTGCTGCTCGGGTTCAGGATCATGGGCGAGTTCGGGGCGGCCATCGCGGTCCCGGTCGTCGTCCTGGCCTGGCTGGGAAAAAGACTCGACCAGAAATACGGCACCGGCCCCTGGCTGCTGATCGCCGGTTTCGTCCTGGCCTTCGCCCTGTCCGCCGCGGTCATTTACCGCCGCGCCAAGGCCTACGGCCGGGAATACGAAGCTTTGGGCGGGTCGAAGACCGTCATTAAGTGAATAACATGGCTGTTCCGATAGCCGCGGAAAAACTGACCGAACTCTACGGCCTGCCCGTGACCAACTCCCTGGTCAACGGCTGGGTGGCGGTGCTTTTGTTCGCCGCCCTGGCCCTGGCGCTCCGGACCAAGCCCAAACTCGCGCCCCGCGGCCTGCAGAACGCCGCCGAGGCCTTGCTGGAATTCCTGCTCGATTTCATCGACCAGGTCACGCATGACCGCGCCCGGTCGCGCCGCTTCCTGCCCATCGTCGGGACGCTGTTCCTGTTCATCCTGGTATCCAACTGGCTCGGCCTGGTGCCCGGCGTCGGCTCCATCGGCATCTGGGAGATGGTCCACGGCGAACTGGAACTGGTGCCGCTGTTCCGTCCGGCCACCAGCGACCTGAACATGACCCTGGCCATGGGCATCACCAGCGTGCTGGCCTCGCACGTCATCGGCGTCGCGGCCATCGGTTTTTTCCGCTACTGGGGCAAATTCATCCAGGTCGCCGGCGTCTGGAAGGCCGTCCGCGCTTTCGGCCGCGTCAAGATCGGCGAAGCGGCCATGGGCGTGTTCGTCGCCCTGGTCGAGCTCATGGTCGGCGTCATCGAACTGGTCTCCGAGGTGGCCAAGATGATCTCCCTGTCGCTGCGTCTTTTCGGCAACGTCTTCGCCGGCGAGGTCCTGCTGTACGTCTTCTTCCGGCTGGTCGGGTTCATCCTGCCGATACCTTTCATGTTCCTGGAACTGCTGGTCGGCGTGATCCAAGCGATGATCTTCTCCACGCTGGTGCTGGTCTACCTGACCGCTGCCACGGAACCGCCGCACGGGCCGGAAGAACATAAGGAAGGAAAGGACCATGTGCCGGAACCGGCCGCGGCCGAAGCCCGTCATTAGGAAAGAGGGTCCGGCGCCCCCCGCGATAACGCGGGGGACCCCGAAGCTTCATTCTTAACAGCGCGTCAGGGCGACGTTAAACACCTGCACCGTCGACCCGAAAGCGCAGAACATTATGGATGCGGAAAGCACCAAGATGTTGGCCAAAGGTCTGACCATGGCCATCGGCGGCTTCGCCCCGGCTCTGGCCATCGGCAAGCTCGTCGGCAAGGCCATGGAATCCATCGGCCGCAACCCGGAATCGGCCGGGAAGATCTTTACCCCGATGCTGCTGGGCGCGGCTTTCGCCGAAGCCATCGCCATTTACTCCCTGGTCGTCGTCTTCACGCTCTAGGACAACAACGTCCGACGCGCCAAACCCCGGTTTGGCGGTTGGCGTCCGTTCTTCCGCCGCAGGCGGGAAGGCGGACGTTAACCTGGATCACATCAACCTATGGTCGAAGAAACAAAACAAGTCGTCGAAACGGCCGGCATACTCGGTTCGCTCGGCATCGACGGCAAGATCTTCCTGGCCCAGCTGGTCAACGTCAGCGTGGTCATGTTCGTCATGTGGAAATGGGTCTACCGGCCGCTCCTGAAAGTGATGGACGAGCGCGCCAAGAAGATCGAAAAAGGCCTGGCCGACGCCGAGGCGTCCGCGTCCCTCAGGCAGCGTGCCGAAGCCGACAAAGACCAGGTCGTGCTGGAGGCCCGCCTCAAGGCCAAGAGCATCATTGAAGAGGCCCAAGCCGCCGCGCTGGTCCAGGGCGAAGCCATGATCGGCAAAGCCAAGGCCGAAGTCGAGAAGATCGTCACCCAGGGACGGGAACAGCTGCAGCGGTCCAAGGCCGTGATGATGGAGGACGCCAAGAATGAGCTGGGCGACCTGCTGGTGCTGGCCGTGGCCAACGTGGCCAACGAGAAGCTGGACGCCGAAAAGGACGGCGAACTGATAAAGAAAAGCCTGGCCCAGGCTGAGATCGGACGATTATGAAGATAACGCCTGACATGCTGGCGGAGACGCTGTATCTGATGACCCGGGACCGATCCGAGGCCGAAACGAGCCGGATCGTCGCCCGCTTCCTGAAGCACGTCCTGGACCGGTTCGGATCGCGGTCGCCGGCCAAGGTACTCGAACGGCTGCCGGCGGCGATCAAGAAGGCCGACGGGATCGAAGACGTGCTGGTGGAGAGCGCCCGCGAGCTGCCGGCGGAGACGGTCCGGCAGGTCCTGAAAGAACTGGGCATCGACCGGTCCAAAGCCGACGTGACACTGCGGGTGGATCCGGCGCTCATCGGCGGCATCAGGGTCAGGCGCCGCGACACCGTTTTCGACGCCACCATCAAGAACCAACTGTCCCGACTGGGAAAACTGCCGGCCCGCACGGCGGCCGAAGGCTAACCGAGCATAACTATGGCAACCAAAGAATTCATCATCGAGTCGCTGCGCCAGCAGATCGAAAAGCTCGGCGCCCCGCCTTCCGTGGAGAAGGTCGGCACCGTAGTCGAGGTGGCCGACGGCATCGCCCGCATGACCGGCCTGGCCGACACTATGGCCGCGGAAATGCTGGAATTCCCGGGCGACACCTTCGGCGTGGCCCTCAACCTGGAGGAGGAGACCGTCGGCGCCATGATCCTGGGCGACTACGCCCATATCGAGGAGGGGGACGAGGTCAAAGCCACCGGCCGCGTGCTCTCCATCCCGGTCTCGGGCAAACTTGTCGGCCGCGTGATCGACCCGCTGGGCCGCCCGATCGACGGCAAGGGCGAGATCAAAGCCGAAAAGTACATGCCCGTGGAGAAGATCGCTCCGCGCGTCATCACCAGGCAGTCGGTCAACCAGCCGATCCAGACCGGCATCAAGGCCATTGACGCCATGATCCCCATCGGCCGCGGCCAGCGCGAGCTGATCATCGGCGACCGCCAGACCGGCAAGACGGCCATTGCCGTCGACACCATCATCAACCAGAAAGGCCAGGACGTCATCTGCATCTACGTGGCCATCGGACAGAAAGAATCGAAGATCGCCAAGATCGTCGCCCGGCTGGAGGAGGCCGGGGCCATGGACCACACCATCGTGGTCGTCGCCGGCGCTTCCGATCCGGCGTCGCTCTCCTACATCGCCCCTTACGCCGGCACGGCCATCGGCGAATACTTCATGGAGCAGGGGAAGGACGCCCTGGTGGTCCACGACGACCTGTCCAAGCACGCCTGGGCCTACCGCGAGATCTCGCTGCTGCTGCGCCGCCCGCCGGGCCGCGAAGCCTACCCCGGCGACGTCTTTTACCTCCATTCCCGCCTGTTGGAGCGCGCCGCCAAAATGGACAAGAAATTCGGCGGCGGTTCGCTGACGGCCCTGCCGATCATCGAAACGCAGGCCGGCGACGTTTCGGCCTACATCCCGACCAACGTCATCTCGATCACCGACG
>CAYPMU010000043.1:0-1249 GCA_964411975.1 uncultured Gammaproteobacteria bacterium
CGTCATTTCGCGAGGCCAGGCCGACAGAATTGTCGGCCCCCGCAGGCCGAGCGCAATCCCCTCTTTTTGGTATGGGCTACATGGAATGAAGCCGCGGGTGGCGCGGAGCGGGGACCCCACGGGCGCAGACCGAGCGCCGCGCGCGAGGGAGCACCTGTGGGGTGCGCAGCGACAGGACCCGCGGCACGTTGGTATTGATGCCCTTCGACAGGCTCAGGGGCTATTAACCTAAAGCGGCGGTCTGATGACCGCCGCTTTTAAAATCGACGATGGCGCTCTAGATTCCGCTGACCTTCAGGAAATGCGAGGCGCAGCTGTGGCAGGGGTCGTAGGCCCGGACCAGCTTCTCCATTTCGTGTATCAACTCCTCCTTGCTCATCTTCTCCAGGTTGTTCTGGATGATCACCCGGATGTCCTCCTCGATGTTGGCCTGGTTCTGGCTGGTGGGCACGATCACCTCGCCCCGGACCACGATCCCCTTCTCGTTGGTCTCGACGCGATGATAGAGCGTGCCGCGCGGCGCTTCGACCACGCCGACGCCGACGCCGGCCTTGTTCGGCATCTTGACCAGCGGTTCGGGCTTGAACTCGACGGTGCGGAACAGCTCCAGGGTCCGGTCGACGCAGTGCAGGATCTCGATGGCCTGGGCCAGATTGTTATGGAAGATGTCCGTGGACGGGAAAAGCTTGAGCGTTTCCTTGAGAGACTTTTTGGTATCGGCGTGCAGCAGGTCCTGGGCCAGATTCAGGCGCGCCATGGCCCCGACCATGTAGGCCTTGCCGTCATGCTTGTAGCCGGAGGCCTGGGAATACGGCAGGACCACGTGCTCGACATGATCGCGGTAGCCGGATTCCGGCACGACGTGGCCGGCGCTGTCGCGGATCTCCCCGTCGATGAACCCGAAATGGTCCTTGGGCACCAGCGCCATGTAATTGGTCTTGCGGTCGAAATGGAACGGCGCCTTCTCGAAGATCTCGATCGTGCGGAGCACCGCCGGCCGGATGGCCTCCAGCTGCTTGATCGATTTCTCGATGCCGGCCTTGTCCGGGAACTTGAGAAAGCCGCCGAGCGTCGGATAGACGGCGTGGACCGAACGGCCGGCCACCAATTCGGCCAGGAAATTGCCCGCGGCCTTGATGTCGAAGGCGTCGTGCAGCATCTGGTGCTGGGCCGGATCGTTCTCGTCGAGCTCCAGAAGGTTGTCCGTGCCTACGTTGTCCGGCAGCGCGTACAGGTAGAGGTTCATGTA
>CAYPMU010000043.1:1259-1579 GCA_964411975.1 uncultured Gammaproteobacteria bacterium
TCAGGCCGCACATGGTCAGCTCGCGCAGCAGCATGGTCTGCGGCGAGGGCTGGAGGTCCAGGGCGTGTTCGCAGGCTTCGAGCGAACACAGCATGTGGGCGTTGGAGCAGGTGCCGCAGATGCGCGACAGCAGCTGCGGAATGGCGATCAGAGGCTTGCCCTCGATGCCGCGGGTGTAGAAACGCTTGAACTCGGCGATGGCGTACTGCACCGACTCCACCTTGCCGTCCACGACCTTGACGTGGACGTTAGCGGCGCCTTCCACTTTGGTCACGTGCTCGAGATCGAGATCGAATGTATGCATAAAGGATCAGGCTTTC
>CAYPMU010000043.1:1589-7688 GCA_964411975.1 uncultured Gammaproteobacteria bacterium
CGGCTCACGCGCGCCAGGCGCTCCGTCACCAGGCCGCGGAACTGCGCGACCAGCGTATCGACGGCGGCCAGGAACGCTTTCGGGTCCATCGGGCAGCCGGGCACCTGGGCGTCCACCTTGACCACGTCGGCCAGCTTGCGCACGTTCTTGGCGGCGCCGAAGCGGGCCAGCAGGAACTCGATCTCCTGCTTCTTCTTCTCGTCGAAGGTATTGCGCTGGGCCGAAGGCATGCCGGTGCAGGCGCAGGAACCGATGGCCACCAGCACCTTGGACAGGGCCCGGATCTCCTCCAGCTCCTTGGCGTGCTTGTCGCTGGCGATGGCTCCCTCAACGAAGGCGATGTCCATGTCGTCGAGCGTATTCTTGGACTGCAGCACCCGGGCGTGCCGGAAATCGAAGAGCTGCTTCCATTCCTGCCAGTGCTCATTCATGATCTCGGTAAAAACGATGGTGCTGTCCTCGCAACAGGAGAATGAGAACCAGCCGACGCGGATCTTGGGCGGCGCCGACGGTTTTTTTGCCGCGGTCTTGGCCATAAATGACGGGTTAGGCGGGTATTAGGGTCTTAAGATCGACCTTGGGGTCGGCCAGCTCGGCCAGCCGGCCGGAAACGTCGATCTTCTTTTCGATGAGCTTGGTCAGGGGCCCGACGTCGATGGTCCGGTTGATCAGCGTGGCGCCGACGATGCGCGGGCCTTTCAGGATGTACCGGGCGTAGGCGTTGAGCTCGAACGAGCCGCGGCTGACGACGGTCTTGCCGCTGTCGGGTCCGAACGGGGCGATGTCGCCGATGAAGGCGATGCTGATGCCCAGCCCGCTGACGGCGTAAAAGGTCACCAGTCGGTACGGTTCGCGTTGGCCGGCCATGTTCAACCCGGCGCGCTTGCCCTGGTTCTGGGCGTTGCTCCAGCTGCCGAACTGCACCGTCTCCTCGTAGATCGGATCCTGGTATTCGGCCGCGTCGCCGGCCACCCAGACGTCCGGCAGGTTCGTTTCCAGGTACTCGTTGGCGACCACGCCGCGGTTGACCTTGAGCCCCGAATCCTTGGTCCACTCGTGCGGGCAGAAACCGCCGATGCCGACGCAGACCATCTGACAGGGCAGCTTGGTCCCGTTCTCCAGGACCACGCCTTCGACGCTGTCGCCGCCGTAAGCCGACGTCACATACTGGCCGCGGACGATCTTGACGCCGCCGCGATCCAGGGCCGCTTCGATCAGCCGGCCGGAGGTCTGGTCCAGGACCGGGTCCCAATAATGCGGCTCGCGGATGACCAGCGTCGTGTCCAGGCCGGCCAGGCGCATCAGCTCGCACATCTCGAAACCGATGGCGCCGCCGCCGATGATCACGGCCTGCTTGGCGCCCGCCGCGGCCGACTGGTAGGCGCGGAAATCGTCGAGCGTGCGGGTATAGAACACGCCCTGCTTGTCGGAACCGGGCACGGTCCATTTGCGGGCGCAGATGCCCAGGGCCAGCAGCAGCTTGTCGTAAGCCAGGACCGAACCGTCGTCGAGCGTCACGGTCTTGGCCCGCGGGTCGAGTTTTTGGGCGTGCTTGCCGGCCAGGAGTTTGACGTTCTTTTCGGGGTACCAGGCCTCCTTCTTGAGCCAGATCTGGTCGGCCGGGACCTTCTTCAGGAAATAGTGCGTCTTGGAGATCATTATCCGCGAATACAGACGATAAGGCTCGCCGGAGACGATGGTGATCTCTCCGGCGGGATCGTTCTGGCGAATGGCATCAGCGGCGGTCGTGCCCGTGATGCCGCCGCCGATGATCAGATACCTGGTTCCCCCCATAACTTATTCTTCGGGGTAGATCTGCTTGCCCTCTTCGTCGTAAAGGAAGATGGCCTTGACCGGGCAGGACTGCGCGGCCGTCAGCAGGACGTCGTCGGTCACGGTGTCGTCCTCGATCTGGGCCCGTTCGACCGGACCGGAATTCTTGGTGCCGCCCTTGAGCTTATAGACGGCCTTGTTCTCGCCGTCCAGCTCCATGGCCGTCGAAGCGGCGACGACGCAGGGCGAAGCGCCGATGCACAGGTCGCGTTTGACCTCGAGTTTGGCGATCTTTCTGTCTGCCTTACTTATTTCCCGGTTAAAAAATTATGCACACTCGCGTGCATAACCATTATCACACGAAATCCGCTTGTTTTCAGCCCGCCCCGTTAGAGGTTTATTGAGAGTTGGTGATCATCGCGAACCAGAGTCGAAAGACGGCTTCGCCTCGGGACCGGCGAATAATGCGGGTCGTCGCCGGACCTCTAACGGGGCCAGCTGGCTTAAGGCGCATGCGGCGGCTCGGGCAGCTCAACCGCGGCCGCACCCGACCCGCCGGCCCCGTCCGGGCGCCTGACGAAGAACCGCTTGAGTTTCAGCCAAAACGCCTCGGTGATGCCGCCGTGGGCCTTGACGATGAACAGCGACCGGTCCATGTGTTTGGCCAGGGACTCGGGGATGCTGCCGAAACGGATGTCCTTGAGGAACTTGGCCCTGGCCGCGCCGACGATGACCAGGTCGGCGTCGATCTTGTCGGCCTCGGCGATGACGGCCCTGACGATGGACCGGTCGCTGACGAACTTGACCGTATTGAGATCCTCCTTGGCCATGCCCAGTTTCTCCAGCAGTTGGTGCGGATCGGTCTTGAAGTAAACCGGCACCTCTTCGCCCAGGACGCAGAACAGCTCGGTCTGCGGCTGGTAGTAGGAATTCAGCGCCAGGGCCAGCTCCCCGACCAGTCCCAGGTTGGGGTTCTTGGCCTTGGGATTGGCGGCGACCAGCAGCTTCCTGACCGGCTGAGGATCCTTCAATACCAGGAGGTCGCAATGCCCCTCGCGTAGCAGCCGGTCGATCTTGCTGCCGAAGACCACGCCCTTGGTCTGGGTGTAGCCCTCCCAGTTCAGCACCAACAGGTCGCATTCCTCCACCTTGGCCACCTCCAGGATGATCTCGGTGACGTCGCGGCCGACCATGATCAAGTTGTGGAGGTTGACGTCCTTGGCCACGCCCGGCATCTTCTCGTTGAATTCGTCCACCCAACCCTTGATGCTCTCGAACACCTGCCGGTCGCGGGCCATGACCGCGCCGTCGAGCAGGGTCAGCGGCTGGGGCACCTCGTGGATCTTGAGGAAGATGATCTCGCCGCCGCTGCGGCTGGCCAGGGCCAGCGAGACCTTGGCCAAACGCTTGAGGTCGTCCGGCGGCAGGCGCGGGCTGATGGGCAGCAGGATGCGCCGGCCGATCTTCGGCCCGATATGCAGCGCTTCTTCGTAGGCGATCTCGCTCTCGAAGTGTTCCCGGCCTTTGGCCGCGGCATAGGCGAAGTAATTGACCAGGCCCAGCAGCATCCAGATCAGGGCCACCACCCAGGCCGTCAGGCTGATGCGCAGCATGGTCAGGGCCAGCAGGACGTAGATGGCGATGGCCAAGAGCGGCGTGACCGGAAAGAAGGGCACCCGATACTTCCACTTAGTGTCCGGGAACTTGAAATGGATCTTAATGCCGGCGGTGTTGAGCTGCAGGAACAGCAGGACGAACAGCAGGCTGGCCGCCGCGGCGATGTCGAACAGCGGCAAGGTCAGGATCATGACCATGACCAAGGCGGCGGAAGCGATGACCGCCAGGTCCGGAGTGAAATTCCTGGCATGGATCCGGCCGAGCCGCGACCAGATGTTGTTGTCGCGGGCCAGGGCGAAAGAGACGTGGCTGGAAGAGAAGATGGTGGCGTTAAGCGCCGCCAGGTTGGCCAGGAAGCCGGCGGCGGTCATGAGCAGCCAACCCAGGGGCATGAAAGATTCGGCGACCCGGACGATGGCACCCTCGCCGAAACCGCTCAGGACGTTCCAGACCCGGCCGTCCGGAGCCGGCGTGGCGCCGATGACCACCAGGCTGACCAGGACGTAAATGGCCGTGATCACGCCCCAGGAGGCCAGCAGGGCGATCTTCAGGTCCCGGGCCGGGTCTTTGGTCTCCTCGCCGGCCTGCACCTGGATCTCCGAACCCTCGAAAGCGATGTAGAAGAAGGCCGTGGCCGAAATGATGCCAAAGAAGCCATGGGGCAGCAGCGGCGAAAAGTTGGCCAAAGGCGCGGCGGCCGAGAATATCTTGGTGAAGCCGCTGGCCAGGAACAAAGCCAGGATGGCCAACAGCGTACCGGAAATGAAAATGCCGGCCTTGGCCACGGCTTTGGAGCCGCGCCAGTTGAGGTAACCGAACAGCGCGACAAAAATGACGGCGATGGCTTTTTCAACCGCCTTGCCGTTCTGGCCGAGGTCCAAGCCGGCGGCGCCGATCAGCTCGTGGGCGTAGAAAGCCAGACTCAGCGCGTAAACGCCGCAGGCCGCGGTATTGGCGAACCAGCTGAACCAGCCGGCCAGGAAGCCCTGAAAGTTGCCCAGGCCTTTGCGCACCCAGAGATAGCCGCCGCCGGCCTGGGGAAAGGTCGTGCCCAGAGCCAGATACATCTGAAGGTTCAAAAAAGCGACGCTTGCCCCCAAGATCATGGCCAGGAACAGGCCGGGGCCGGCCAGCCCCGCGGCCGGACCGAGCAGCGTGAAGATGCCGCCGCCGATCAGGCAGCCGATGCCCATGAAGATTATCGAGCCCGGCCCCATAGTGCGGGCCAAAGCGACCTGTTCCGGCGGTTTTTCTTTGGCCTCTTCGGGCATAGCCAAATAGGCTTGATCGGACTTAAAAACGTTTGAAAAACGTTTTGACCTTGTTCAGTATAGGCTAACCTGGTTTTTTTGTGTATCCCCGCCCCGCCAAACGAAAAAGACCCGCCAGGGTCTTTCTGCCCGTCGCCGGACGCTCAGACCGGCAGGCAGGTCTCGCAAATGCCCAGTTCTTTGAGCTTGGTCAGATAATCGATCATGGTCGTGACGAAAGCGGCATGGCTCCAGATGAGGGGCGAAGCCGACAACTGCCGCCCGTCGGCGGGGCTGATCTGTTCGGAAAGGACGCCGCAGCGCTGGGCGTACTTGCAGGTCCAGGCCAGGATCTCCCGCGCCGGCTGCAGATCTTCGCCGGTCTTGGCTTTCTTGATGACGTACTGGGCGTACCACAGCGTGCAGATGAACCAGGGGTTGCCCGTCGCCTGTCCCTCGGCGCGGAAATAACGGTCGCCGACGTAGCGGGTCATGCCGCCCACCGGCCCGTCGGCCCACAGCGCCCGGCGCGTCGCTTCCATGGCCGAAGCCAGCCGCGGGTCGTCCGGCGGCAGGACGCCGAATTCCAGGATGCCGAAGGCGCTCGAGGCGTCCATAGTCAGGTCGGTGATCGCCTCGCCGTCGGTCGTCCAGCGGATCGACTTGAGGAACGCCCCGCTTTTTTCGTCGTAAAGATATTCCATTATGCCCGCTTTGACCTCGGCGGCCTCCTTCAGATAGCGCTTGCTGCGCCGCGTCTTGCCCAGGAGTTTGGAGAACTCGGCGGCCGCCATCAGCCCGCCGTAGACCGAAGCCGCGGTGAAGGTGGACACGGCCCGGTGTTCCTCCCAAAGGTCGAACGACGGCCGGGGCAGCTTGGTCTGGGGATGCCGGTACTCGCCGAGGAAATTAGCGGCGCGCCGGATGAAGGAATTATAGATCGATTCGATGAATTCAAGGTCGTGCTTGTGCCGGAAATGGTTGAGCAGGGCGTGCAGCGGCAGGGCCGTCTCGTCCTCCTGGATCGGCAGGTGCGGATCGGCCGCCGTGCCCCAGGAATGCCAGGACGATCCCAGGGACCGGTCCGGCAGGTATTTATGCATCAGATAACCATCGGGCATCAGCACCCCGTCGCAGAACCTGAAGAAGGCCTGGGTGTTCTCGTAGTAGCCGGCCTGGTCCAGGGCCTTGACGATGAAGGCGCCGTCGCGCGGCCACATGTAGGCGTAGGTGTCCATGCCGCCCTGCAGAAAATCGGAGTCGGCCGAGGCGATGATCGCGCCGCGGTTGTCGACGTGCGTCCGGATGATCAGCAGCGACAGTTTGAACAGGTCGGCCACGTGGTCCGGCAGGTCCAGGAAATCGAACTTGAACATGCTGACCCAGGCCCGCCAGAAATCACGGGTGGTCTCGAGCAGGTGCTGCGGCTTGTGCTCCAGGATGTAGCGGTGGAGTTCGC
>CAYPMU010000044.1:0-7443 GCA_964411975.1 uncultured Gammaproteobacteria bacterium
ATGCCGGAACGGTCGGGCGCTCTCTGATCATGGCGGCGTTCTTGGCCGTCCTGCTTTTGTTGACCCTGTTGGCCGGATCGGCCCGGTTCAGGCTGCGGCGTCAGCCGCTGCTTTCCCGGGCGGATACCCTGTTGATGTGGGCCGGGATCAGCGGGCTCGTATTCATCTATGCCATCGGCGCTGCCACCGTTCTCCAGCACCCCACGATCATTCTGCTGTCTTTCCTGCCGGTCTATGCCCATGTCTTCCTGATGTTCCTCGGGGCTGCGGTCAAGGACAATCCGGACCGGTCCATCGTCGAGCGGCCGGCCAACTACATTCGCCGCAGCCTGACCTTCAAGGCCTCTCTTCTCATCGTCACGATGTTCTGGCTGCTCGGATTGGCCATGACCGCGGTGACCACGATCTTTTTCATGCGCGTGCTGCAGGAAAGGAGCGCGGATCACGTCAGCCACAGCGTCAGCATCCTGGCGGATGACCTGACGGACCGGCAGGACCTGCTTCTGCGGGAAGCCTCGCTGGCCGCGTCCGCGGGTTTATCGGCGGCCGATCTGTCCTCCGGCCTGGCGAATGACGCCATGAACGAATTGACCCAGGATTATCGGCTTCGCGGCAGCCGCGTCCTGTTGCGGGTGACCGACGGCGGCGGCAAAGTCATCTTCAGCAGCCGTTCCGCCGACGAGGTCGGGCATTCTCTGTCCGCGCCGGGCAATGCCGTGTCCCGCGCCCTGGGCGGTTATAAGGCCGCGGCGCTGGAAGAGGACCTGTTGGCGGAACGCGTGCTGCTGCATGCCGCCGTCCCGGTCGTTTTCGAAGAGGGCGGCAGCGGCGTCCTGCTGGCGGCCACGGAATACCTGCCGGGAAGCCTGCTTGATTATTCCCACGCCTACCATTCGGCTTACGGTCTGCTGACGGAATCCGGCGAGGTCGTGCTCAGCGTCGGACGGGCGCCGGAAGCGGACGACATCCGGTCGATCCGTAAAGTGTTCAGCCGCGACGCGGCCGCGCTGACCAGTTCCGCCGACGGCGCCGTCCTCGGGTCGATGCGCGTCTTCGACAACGAGGGGCTGCCCCGCGGCTGGGTCTACGTCCTGCTGACCGCGGCCGACCTCGGCACGGACTTCATGCGCATCATCTCGCTGATCATCCTGATGAACCTGCTGGCGCTGCTGGTGATGACCCTGACCGTGGTCCTGGCCATCCGTTCACTGCTGCGGCCGATCCGCGACCTGCGCAACGCCGCCCGGGCCATGGCCAGCGATGACCACGCCAGACCGGTGGTCTACGAATCCCTCGACGAGGTCGGTGAGATGGCCTCGTCCTTCAACAAGATGAGCGCGACCATCGGCGACCGTACGGTCCGGCTGCGGCGGGCTCTGCGGGAGCAGGTCGACGCCCTGGTGCACACTGCCAACGGCATCGTCCTGCCGCTCAACGTCCTGCGCTGGACCACCGACCTGCTGCGTTTCGGGGACGCCGGCCGGCTCAACAAACAGCAGTTGGAACTGGTCGAACAGATGCACCAGACCAACCAGCGCCTTTACGGGCTGGTCCAGAATTTCCTCGAGGCCGCCAAGATCGACCAGGGCCGGCTGGCCGTCAACCGCACCGTCTTCTCCCCGGAAGACGTCATTGACCAGGCGGCCGGCATGGTGGCCATCAAGGCCCGGCACAAGAAGATCGACCTGCGGTGGTCGCGGCCCAAACGGCCGCTGCCTCCGGTCCTGGCCGATCGCGTCCACCTGACCAAGATCCTGCTGCATCTCCTGAGCAACGCCATTAAATATACCGCGGAGAACGGCCGGGTCAGCGTCAGCGCCGCCGTGACCGACCGGTTGTCGCCGGAGGGGCCGGCCGGACGCTTCCTGGAGATCGCCGTCGGCGATACCGGACGCGGCATCGCGCCGGAAGAAATGGGACGGGTGTTCGGGCGTTTCTTCCGTTCCGCCTCGCTGGCCAGGGAGGACATCGAGGGCGCCGGTCTCGGCCTGTACGTGGCCCGCGGTCTGGTCGAACTCAACGGCGGCCGCATCCGGGTCGAATCCAAGCTGGGATCGGGCACCGTATTCCGCTTTACTCTGCCTTTGGCGGAGGCGGAACCTGAACATTGATCGTTATGACGGACACGGGGACCAATAAGAACGTAAAAGGCAGGCTGCTGATCATCGAGGATGAGCCGGCTTTGGCCGACATCTACGCGACCATGATGAAAACGGCCGGATACGAGGTCGCCCTCGCCCTGGACGGCGTCGACGGTCTGGAAAAGGCGCTGCGCGGCCAGCCGGACCTGATCATGCTCGACCTGATCATGCCGCTGAAGGACGGCTTCGAAGTGCTGCGCGACCTCAAGCTGAACGACACCACCAAGGGCATCCCGGTCATCATCATGTCCAATCTGGGGCAGGATTTCGAGGTGAAGCGCGGCTTGGAGCTGGGCGCCGCGCAGTTCCTGGTCAAGACCGACATCGATCCGGCGACGCTGGTGGACAAGATCGGGGAGGTCCTGGCCGGGTCCCGGCAGGAGAAAGAGAAGAAGTGATGCGACCGCCCGCTCCGCCATGCCGTCGGTGAGCGACCGACGGCCGGGTCAGCGGGCGACCGGATCGGCCGGCCGCCGCGAACGGAACGACGAACGAATATGGCTGACGCCAAGTCAACCGCCACGGCCAAGACCAGGGTGCTCATCGTCGATGACGATAAGTTCCTGCAGAAGATACTGACGTTGAAATTCTCCGCCAGCGGTTTTGACGTGCGTACCGCCTCGGACGGCGAGGAGGCTCTTAAACTGATACGCGAGGCCGCGCCGGACCTGGTCATCCTCGACCTGATACTGCCGAAGCTGAACGGCTTCGAGGTGCTGACCGACCTCCGGACCGACACCAAGACCCGGACGCTGCCGGTCGTCGTCCTGTCCAATCTCGGGCAGGAAGAGGACAAACGGCGGGCCGGCGACATGGGCATCGCCGCTTTCCTGGTGAAGAGCGAGATCTCCATCCAGGAGGTCGTGCAAAAGGTCCGGGAGGCCTATGCCAAGGCCGTTGAAAAGGCTCACTGAAGACGCCATGACGATCGACGCGACGAAACTGAAGGAGGTCCTGGTCGACACCGGCCTGGTCGGCGCCGGCGATTTCGGCGCGGCCGCCGCCGAGGCGGCCCGGGCGTCGCTGCCGCTCGACGAGGCCTTGGTCGACAAAGGCCTGGTGCCCGACGACTATCTCGGCCAGCTGATCGCCGATTCCCTGGGCTTTCCTTTCATCCGGCCCGATTCTTTGACCGTGCCCGATCACGTCCTGCGGCTGGTCCCGGAACGGATCGCCCGGCGGGCCCGTGTCGTCGCCGCGGCCAAGGACGATGCCGGCAACCTGAAACTGGCCATGCGCGATCCCGGCGACCTGGAATTGGTGCGGTTGATCGAGAAATGGACGGGACTCCGGGTACTGCCTCATTACGCGACGGCCCGCGGCCTGCAGGCGGGCATCGAGCGGTATTCCAGCGACCTGGACAGCGCCATCAAGACCATCCTGGAAGAGGCCGGGCCGCTGTCGGGCGGCAAGCTGGAAGAGGGCGAGGTCGAAGCGCCGCTCATCCGCATCGTCGAGCTGATCATGGACTACGCCTACCGCAACAACGCCTCCGACGTTCACATCGAGCCGCGGGAGAAGGAGGTCCTGGTCCGTTACCGGATCGACGGCATCCTGCACGACGTCGTCTCCCTGCCGCGGGCGCTGATGAATCCGGTGGTCACCCGCATCAAGATACTTTCAAAGATGCGGACCGACGAGCATTTCGCGGCCCAGGACGGCAAGTTCCAGGAGATCATCGACGGCGAACGCATCGACGTGCGCGTTTCGGCCTTGCCGGTCGTCGACGGCGAGAAGATCGTCATGCGCCTCCTGGCGGAGAAAGGCAAACGTTACGACCTGGCCGACCTGGGCCTGGCCTCCAGGGACGAGAAGAAGCTTCAGCGCCACGTCCAGAAGTCCTTCGGCATGATCCTGGCCACCGGCCCCACCGGTTCGGGCAAGACGACGACGATGTACTCGGTGCTCAAGATCCTCAACACCCGCGACGTCAACATCGCCACCATCGAGGACCCGATCGAATACGCCATGGAAGGCGTCAATCAGATCCAGGTCAACCCCAAGACCGGCCTGACCTTCGCTTCCGGGCTGCGGTCCATCGTCCGCCAGGACCCGGACATCATCATGGTCGGCGAGATACGCGACGAAGAAACGGCCGGCATCGCCGTCAATTCGGCCATGACCGGCCACCTGGTGCTTTCGACCCTGCACACCAACGACGCCGCCACCACCCTGCCGCGCTTCCGCGACATGAAGATCGAGCCTTTCCTCATCGCCTCGACCATCAACGTCATCATCGCCCAGCGCCTGGTGCGCAAGGTCTGCAGCCGCTGCATCATCAGCTATGACGTCACCCGGGCCGAGGTGGAGAACGCCTTTCCGGCCGCCGTCGCCGCCCGTTTCTTCAAACGGCGCGAGAGCGATAAGGTGCGGGTCTATAAAGGCAAGGGCTGCGAGAAGTGCGGCCACACCGGCTACATCGGCCGGATCGGCATCTTCGAACTGCTGGAGGTCACCGACAACATCCGCGACCTGATCATGGCCGACGCCAACGCCAAGGTCATCCGGCAGCGGGCCATCGACAACGGCATGACCACCATGCTCGAGGACGGGGTCCGGAAGATCCTGACCGGCGTCACCACCATCGAGGAGGTCGTGCGGGTGGCGGGAGAATGAAAAGCGCTGAAGTACTGAAGTGCCGAAGCGATCACCTCATGACTTCAGCACTCCGGAACTCCGGCGCCCCAGTACTCCGACTTTATTAACTTCTCAGAACATGCCCTTCAACTACGTGGCTTCAACCAAGGACGGCAAGGTGCGCCGCGGGGTTTCCGAACTCGGCAGCCGCCAGGCCGTGGTCCAGGACCTGGAAAAACAGGGCCTGATCGTCGTGTCCGTGGCCGACGCGCGCTTCGTCCGGTCGGCGCAGCGCGCCGGCATGTTCCTGTTCGGCCAGGTCCGGCACATCGACATCGTTCTCCTGACCAAGCACCTGTCGGTGATGCTTAACGCCGGACTGTCGCTGCTGGCATCGCTCAGCATCCTGGAGGAACAGGCCGCGACCTGGCAACTGCGCCGCATCCTGCGCAAGACGGTCAAGACCGTCGAGCAGGGCAAGTCCCTGTCCGAGGCGCTGGAGCAGTATCCGCGGGTCTTTTCGGCCTTTTACGTGAATATCGTCCGCGCCGGCGAGGTTTCGGGGAACTTGGAGACGAACCTGGAGCACCTGGCGCTGCAGTTGTCCAAAGACCACGAGCTGCGGGCCCGGGTCCGTTCAGCCCTGCTGTACCCGACCATCGTACTGATCGCCGCCGCGGCCATCGGTTTCTTTTTCGCCACTTACGTCATCCCCCAGGTTTCCGGCCTCTTCGCCAACCTCCGGGGGGTCAAGCTGCCGCTGGTCACCGTCATCATGATCCAGACGGCTAATTTCACCAGGCGGTACACCTTCATTACTTTCTTCGGCGGTCTGGCCGGCATCTGGTTCATCCTCTGGTTCCTGCGCCGCCGCTTCCTGGCGCCGCTGACCCACGCCATCGTCCTGCGCCTGCCGATCGTCGGTCCGACGGTCCGGGACGTCAACCTGGCCCGGTTCGCGCTGGTCATGGGCACTATGCTGAAGAGCGGCATCCCCATCACCACCTCCCTTCAGGTCACCTCGGACGTGCTGGGCAACTTCTATTACCGCCGGACGCTGAAAAAGACCCTGGCGCTGATCCAGGAAGGCGTGCCGTTGTCCGAAGGCCTGCTCGGGTCGCCGCGCCTGTTCCCCAAGATCGCTTCGCGCATGGTCAGCGTCGGCGAACGTTCCGGCCGGCTGGAGGAAGTGCTCAAGTATCTGGCCGAGTTCTACGACCTCGAGGTCCAGACGACCATGCGCAACCTGGCCAATATCCTGGAACCGGTGCTGCTGGTGGTCATCGGCCTGGTGGCCCTGGCCCTGGCTTACGCCATCATCATCCCGATCTACAACTTCATCGGCATGATCAGCAGGATCTGATCTTATGACGCGGACGATCGCCGGAATCACGGCCCTGACAACGCGCCAGCCGCGGCGGGAAGCGGCCGGCAGGCTTGTCGCGTTCTCGTCGCGACCGGTCCGCGCCGCCGGCGTCACGGTCCTGGAGCTGATGCTGACCGTGGCCATGATCGCCGTACTTTCGGCCGTGATCGCTCCGTTCATGGCGAATACGATCGGCGGCCGCAGTCTGGACCTGTTCGCGTCCCAGGCCGCCGACGTCCTGCGCGAGGCGCAATTCTCGGCCATGAACGGCAAGGGAGCCGCCCGATTCGGCGTGCATTTCGGGGCCGGAGAGTTCGTCCTGTTCGCCGGGCCGGCCTATAACGCGGCCGATCCCGCTAACCTGGCCTATCCTCTCGATAACGACATCGTCATCACGGCGATCACGCTGACCGGCGGCGGCGCGGACGTGCATTGCGTCAGTCATCGCGGCATCCCGGCCGAGGACGGCACCGTCGTCTTTGCCGACGGCGCCGGACGGACCAAGACCGTGACCATCGGCGCCGCCGGGATGATCGACGTCGATTAGCCGGCTAACCCCGCAGATCAAGATGTTTTCAACCACCGCCAACCGCCGACCAGAGCCCGCGCCCGGATTTTCCATCATCGAGGCGCTGATCAGCATCACCGTCTTCGGTCTGCTGGCCGCCGGCACGCTCAGCCTGGTCTGGGGGCCGCTCACCGCCTCCAGCGAAGCCCGCGACCGTTCGCGCGCCGTTTTTTTGGCGGACGAGGGCATAGAGGCCGCCCGTTCCATACGCAATGACGGCTGGATGGGGTTGACCGAGGGCGATCACGGCCTGGACCGGACCGGCGGCCAATGGTCTTTCGTCGGGACCGGCGACCAGACGGCCGACGGCGGACTGGTCTACGACCGCCGCGTCACGATCGAGGCGGTCAACCGCGACCTCTCCGGCAACATCGTCGCCAGCGGCGGTTCGCCCGATCCCCGGACCAAGAAAGCCACGGCCACCGTGTCGTGGACCTCGGCCTTCGGCGCGCCCAAGTCGCTGGCCGTATCGGCGTTCCTGACCCAGTGGAACGTCTACGACTGGCGCCAGTCCACGGACGGGGATTTCAATGCCGGCACCCGGAACCAGACCCAGATCAGCGGCAGCGGGGAGGCGGCCGTGGTCGAACTCAGCACCGGCATGGTCAAGACCTGGACCCCGCGGGAAGGGCAGCTTCTCGTGCATACGGCGGATACCGACTGGGTCGCCGGATCGTTCACGGACACCCAGATCAACGGCATCGGCCTGGACGCGGTCCTCGAGGGGCACGGCACGGCCAAATGGATGCCTCGGGCGACCGGCAGCAACCAGTTCCAGACCAGCAATGCCG